>JAGQSN010000297.1 GCA_020439555.1 Acidimicrobiales bacterium
AGGCGCCAGATCGAGTCGCCGTCGCCCTTGTAGTTCTTGGCCGCGTTGATTCCGCCCTGGGCCGCGATCGAGTGGGCCCGGCGGGGCGAGTCGTGGAAGGTGAAGGCCTTCACGTTGTAGCCCTGCTCACCGAGCGTCGCGGCCGCCGATGCACCGGCGAGGCCGGTGCCGACGACGATGATCTCGTACTTGCGGCGGTTGGCCGGGTTCACGAGCTTGTGGTTGAACTTGTAGTTCGTCCACTTCTCGGCGATCGGGCCGTCGGGGATCTTCGAGTTCAGTTCCATGTTCCTGTTGTCCCCTCAGCTTCCGACGATGCCGGCGAGCACCGCGATGGGGAACGAGACGTTGCCGATGACGACGATCGCTGCGACACCGCCGGCGAGGTAGCGGCGCCACAGGTTGAAGCGGGGGTTGTTCCAGCCGAGGGACTGGAACAGGCTCCACACGCCGTGGAACAGGTGCACGCCCAGCGCCAGGTTCCCGACGATGTAGAGCAGAGCTACGGGCACCCGGCTGAGGCTCCCGTCGACGTTCTGGTACGGGAGGCCGCGGACGTAGTGGTAGCCGGTGCCCGTGAAGGTGAGGTCGAACAGGTGCCACACGAGGAAGATGGCGAAGATGATTCCCGTGTAGCGCATCGTGCGGCTCGCCCAGTTGGCCGCGATGTAGTCCCGCTGGCTCTGGTACTTGACCGTCCGGGCGGCGTGGTTGATCCGGGTCAGGGCGAACGCCGCGTGGATGTGCAGCACGAACGCCGCGATCAGGCCGATGCGCAGCAGCCACAGCGTGACGGTGCGGGGCAGGAACGGGACCAGCAGTTCGCGGAGGAACTCGCCGTAGTGGTTGAACTCCTCGGCACCCAGGTACATCTTCAGGTTGCCGACCATGTGGGCGACCACGAAGCCGACGAGCATGATCCCGGTGATCGCCATGATGTACTTCTTGCCCAGGGCGGACCGGTAGAGCTCGACGAGGAACGGGGCCTTGCGCTTTGCCCTGGTACCCGTCTGAGCGGGTCCTCGGGCGACCGTTGTCGTTGCCATCACGAGCGAACATACCCCCACGTCACGCCGCGCCGGGAAACGAGGAAGCACCGCGCGAGCCAGCAGTTCGGTTACCCGCCGGTAGCTTCCGACGTGTCCGGCGGGTGGGTCGTTTCGACTTCGCGTTGCTTCGCTCAACGAGCGGTGGGGTTCGCGTTGCTTCGCTCAACGAGCGGTGGGGTTCGCGTTGCTTCGCTCAACGAGCGGTGGGGTTCGCGTTGCTTCGCTCAACGAGCGGTGGGTGGTGTTGTCGATCGTTGAGCGGAGCGGAGCNNGAGCTTGCGGAGCGGAGTCGAAACGACGGCGCTCAGGCTTCGGGGATCCAGAGGCCGTGGAAGCCGAACGGCACCCGCACCGGCAACTCGACGGTTCCGACAGGACCCGACTTCAGGTCCTGGGCGTCGAACACAGCCAGCGACGACAAGCCTGTGCCGCGGTTCCAGACGTAGGTCATCACCCAGCCCTCGCCCTCGGCTGCGCCGTCGGACGCCGGGACGAACACGACCTCTCCGGCGCGGGTGTCGTCGTCGGGCTTCCAGTTGTCCTCCGCGCCGGTCTTCGTGTCGATGTGGCAGACGCCAGCCAACTCGAATCCGTACTCGCTGTCGGGCGGCACCGTCGTCGCGCACCAGCCGTGTCGGGTCTCTCGCCCGGTGAAGCGACGGTCGTGCGCGGGCAGGTCCATAGGGATCTGCGATACGCGATCGTCGGAGAACGTGAGCGACGAACCCCCGGTACCGATCCGCCACTGGGTGAGGAAGGAGTCGACGAGGTCGCCGCGCTTGCCGAACGCCTCTTCGAGACGGTGCACGTGGAGCACGACGTCGTCGCCGTCACGGTGCGCGTTGAGTCCGTGGAACACGAACTGCGGCGGGATGTCGACCCAGCGGATCTGCGACGCGTCCCCGTCGAGCGGCATCACGCCGACCTTGCTCGGCCCGTCCGGATCCCAGTGGAAGGGCACTTTCGGATACATGGTTTCCGGCGACGAACCGAACACGACCGGACCGATCCAGAAGACGACGTCGCTCTCGGTGATGGCGAAGTCGTGCACCATCAGTGGCACGTCGAACGGGATCGTCGAGGTCACGTCGATCTTCCCGTCCGGGTCGGCCGCGTAATAGGTGATCCCCGGCTGGAGGATCCCGTATCCGAAGAAGTGCATGCGGCCGGTGGCCGGGTCGATCTTGGGGTGGGCGGTCATCGTGTCGCCGAGTCGCCCGTCGAAGTTCCACGCACCGATCGTCGACAGGTCGTCCACCGAGAGTTCGTAGGGCCAGCTCACCTCACCGGTCGCGAGGAGCTTGCCGGCGTGGTGGACGAGCGCCACGTTGCTCTGGCCGTTCTCCTTGCCCGGGACGCCGCCGAAGTTCAGGACGCTCTTGCCTGCCCGATGGATCGGCGTGTCGATGTAGCGGTTGCGGTACCAGGTGGCCTTCCCCTGATCGAGACGGACGCCGTGCACCATCCCGTCGCCGAGGAACCAGTGCAACGCGGTCTCGTCGGTGGAGTTCGACCCGTTCCGCACGAACGTTCCGGACAGTTCCTTCGGGATCGTGCCCGTGACCTTCAGGTCCGTGACCGTCTCCTCCTTGGTGACACCGAGGAAGTTGCCCTGCACCCAGTACGGCTTGTCTCGGTCGTAGGGAGGGATCACCCGGGTGGTGGTCGTGGCGGCGAGAGTGGTCGACGACGCCTCGGTCGACACGGAACCCTCGTCGCTGCTGCACGCGGCGAGCAGGCCGAAGCCACCCAACGAAGCACCCGCGGCTCCGACGCCGAGGACTCTGAGCAGGTCCCTCCGGGCTGAGTCGGGCAGCGCTCCGTCGGAGCGTCGAATCGGACTTCTGCGGTCGGCCAACGTTCTCGTCCCCTGAGTCGGTCAGTGGGGCGGACCATCCGGCTCCGACCCGCCCGACTGTGTAGCAGGCTCCGCTCTCGTTTCGACTCGCTTCGCTCGCTCAACGAGCGGTTGGGGGGTCGCTCGCTCAACGAGCGGTTGGGGCGTCGCTCGCTCAACGAGCGGTTGGGGGGTCGCTCGCTCAACGAGCGGTTGGGGGTTTGCTCTACGCGTCGTGGGTCAGCGGGGGACTATTCGGCTTCGGTCCGACCTGTGTACTTCGCCTCCGGGGATTCCTTCTCCTCGGAGACGAAGATCGAGCGTGATCGGACCGACCGCGTCGGGGACTTCTATCTGGAGGGTTCCAACCCGCACGCAACGGTCCGCTCCGATCGAACCGCCGAAACGCCAGCGTTGTTCGTGCGTGGACCCCCAGCGCAGGATCGCGGTCACCTCGACTTCGTCGAGTGGTTCGCGCAGGTCGCTGACCACGTGGACGTCGATCGCGTGGGCGCTGCCCGCGACCAGCTCGGCGGGAAGGTGATCGGCGGTGACGATCACCGGCCGGCAGGCCTCGACGAACGCTGCCCACGCCGCCTTCGGTACGCGTTCGTGGTCGAGGAGAGACCAACTGACCGCCGGGTGAGTATCCGCGAGCGAACGAACGGCGAAGCCGCCCGTCGGTCGGTACTTGATGCGCCGCAACGTCTCGACCTGACGGCGGACGACGTCCGCCTGGTAGTTCTGCGTCGCTGCGCGCCAGGCGCCGAAGGTGAGGAAGTCGGCCGGAGGCACCCGTTCGGCGAAGACCGCCCGTTCGAGGCCGTGTACCCGTTCGAGTTCGTCCCAGTCGAGGTCGGGCCAGGCCTTCGGGTCGAGGAAGTCGTCGGTTTCGGGCACCGACCGCGCCCCGAACTCGGTGACGAACCGGACCATCCGGGGCAGCGCCCGAGCGAAGCCGGCGAGGTCGCGCGCGTCGCCGTGGTACCACCCGAAACCGAGGTGGCTGTCGGTGCCGTCGAGCATCGGCGGGTGGGGGAGCACGCCCGAGTGTGCGATCACCGGCCGGCTGCCGTCGGCCTTGTCGATCGTCCGCTTCACCGAACGGTCGAGCACGGACCGGTTCCAGGACGGCAACTCCTGACCGACGAGGAACCGAAGTGGCGAGCGTCCGCCTTCGTTACCGACGCCCGCCGCACCGGGACCGGCCCCGACCTGCTCCGGGTCGTTGTGGGCACACCAGACCACGATCGACGGATGGTGGCCGAGGAGGTCGACCGCCTCGCGGGCCTGGCGCACGGCCTGCTTGCGGATCGTGCGCGCGTAGCCCCACTGGAGCGGGAAGTCCTGCCAGATCAACAGGCCCGCCTCGTCGGCCGCGTCGTACAACTCCCGCCGAGCGATGTGGCCTCGGACGCGTAGCAGGTCGACGTTCGCCTCCTTGGCGAGCGCCACGTCGGCTGCGATCCGATCCGGGGTCGCCTCCGCGATGTCGAGTCGGGTCGGGCCGACGTTGATCCCCTTCGTGAACAGCCGCTGACCGTTCACGTGGAGTCCCCATCCGCGCATGGTCACCTTGCGCAACCCGATGCGGCGCTCGACCCTGTGGCTCACCGGTCCGAGAAGTGCCGGTTCGTTCCGCTCGTCCGAGTCTCCATCCGAGCCGCCACCCGAGCGGTCGCCGTCGCTGCGGTCCTCGCTGCCGGGGGCCTCGGACTCGAGGTGGGGAACGACCTCGACCACGACCGGGTGCAGGGGTTGGTCGCCGAGGGCGTGCGGCCACCACAGCTCCGGGTCGTCGATCCGCACCTGCCACTCGACCTGATTCTCCCCGGCCGCGAGGCGGCGAACGTCCTCGACCGTCGTTTCGCCGACCGAGGAACGCAACGTGACCTCACCCGCCTCGGCGGCATCCAGGACGGCTCGGAAGGCGATGGTCGCGCGCACGTCGTTGGCGTCGCGGCACACGACGCGCAGATGGCGAATACGAACCGGGCCGGTCCGCTCGATCGAGACCCGTCGCCACAGCCCGCCCGGGTTGAAGTCGGGGTCGAGGCTGTCGTCGTGCTGGAAGACACCGGTGATGTTGCGTTTCGCCTTCGGGTCACGTTGGGGCGAGCACGTCACCTCGATGCCGAGCAGGTGGTCGGTCCGCGCTGCGAGAGCCTCGGTGATCTCGTACTTGTGCGGGAAGAAGTAGCCCTCCGGGTCGCCGACGTAGCCGCCGTCGA
>JAGQSN010000298.1 GCA_020439555.1 Acidimicrobiales bacterium
GCCAAGGACCTGATCATCGTGTCGGGCTTCAACGTGTATCCGGCCGAGGTCGAGGACGTGATCCTGTCGATGCCGGGGATACGCGAATGCGCTGTCGTCGGCGTACCCCATCCCCACACCGGTGAGGCCGTGAAGGCCTTCGTGGTGCCCGAGCCCGGCGTGGCGTTGGAGGAGGACTCGATCATCGAGCACTGCGCCCACCACCTGGCCCGTTACAAGTGCCCGCAGAAGGTGAACTTCGTCGACGACATCCCGGTGAACCTGTCCGGGAAGATCGTCCGGCGAGCCCTTCGCTGAGCCCTCGCCGGCTCACCGACCGGGTCGGTCCGTAGTCGCGAGCACCCCTTGCACCGCCCTGTCGGGGTGCTTTGTGAACGTGTGCACGAGCGGGGTAGGGTCCGCCACATGGGTGACGGAGCCAGGCACATTCCCGAGGCCACGGTTTCCCGCCTTCCCGTGTACCTGCGCAGCCTCGCCGAACTGCTCGACGACAACGTCCCGACGGTGTCGAGCGAACGACTCGCCGAGATGGCCGGGGTCAACGCAGCAAAGGTGCGCAAGGACCTCTCGTACCTCGGCTCGTACGGCACCCGCGGCGTCGGGTACGAGGTCGAGTACCTGGCCTTCCAGATGAGCCGCGAGCTCGGGCTGACCCGCGACTGGCCGGTGGCGATCATGGGTGCCGGCAACCTCGGTCAGGCCCTCGCGAACTACGGAGGCTTCACGGACCGGGGGTTCCCGGTGGCGTGTCTCATCGACGCGGACGAGTCCAAGGTCGGTACGCGCATCCACGGCATCCCCGTCTACGCCCCCGCGGACCTTCCCGGACTCGTGCAGGAACTGGGCATCTCGATCGGCATCATCGCCACCCCCGCCACGGTGGCGCAGGCAGTGGCGGACCACGTCGTGGCATCGGGGATCAAGTCGATCCTGAACTTCGCCCCGACGGTCATCAACGTTCCGGAGGGAACCTTCCTCCGCAAGGTCGACCTCGCTCTCGAACTCCAGGTTCTGTCCTTCTACCAGGAGCATCGGACTCCGGACCGGGTGTGACGGGCCGAAGCGCTCACCGATCGGGCGGCATCCGCGACCTGTGGCACGTCGCTCGTCGGACCGGGGCCACCCCGCAGCGGTGCACCTACGATCGGTCGACATGACCGTCTACCTGGTTGGCGCGGGTCCGGGTGATCCAGGACTCCTGACCCGGCGGGGTGCAGAGCTTCTCTCCAGGGCCGACGTGGTGGTCCACGACCGCCTCTCCGCCCACGAGCTCCTGTCGTTGGCTCCTCCGCACGCCGAGCTGATCGATGTCGGCAAGGCACCCAAGCGCCACCGGCTCGCCCAGGCACAGATCAACGAATTGCTGGTGCAACGAGGCGGTGCCGGTGAGGAGGTGGTCCGGCTCAAGGGCGGAGACCCGTTCGTGTTCGCCCGAGGCAGCGAGGAGTGCGCCGCACTCGAAGCGGCGGGGGTGCCCTACGAGGTCGTTCCCGGTGTGAGTTCGGCACTGGCGGTCCCGGCCTACGGCGGGATCCCTGTAACGCAACGCTTCTCCTCCACGTCCTTCACCGTCGTCACGGGTCACGAGGACCCCTCCAGCGGCGAGGGCACCGTCGACTGGGACGCTGTTGCCCGGACCGGTGGAACCATCGTGATCCTGATGGGGGTGGGTCGCTGGCCGTTGATAGCCGAGCGCCTGCTCGCCGCAGGACGTGACCCCGACACGCCCGCGGCGGCGGTCCGCTGGGGGACTCGACCCGAACAGCGAACGGTGCGCGCGACCTTGGCGACGCTCGCCGACCACGAACTGGAGTCACCGTCGGTGATCGTCGTCGGGGCGGTCGCCGCCGAACGGTTCGACTGGTTCGAACGGCGACCGCTCTCGGGTCGGAGGGTCGTGGTAACCCGCGCTCGCGCCCAGGCGTCCGCCCTGGCCGAACGACTCCGGGGAATGGGGGCCGTCGTGGTGGAGGCACCGTCGATCGAACCGACCCTTCCGAGCGACGGCGGCGCCGCGATCCGGGACGCTGTCGACCGGATCGGCACCTACGACTGGTTCGTGCTCACCTCGCCGGTGGGCGTGGCCCGGACCTTCGACCTGATACCCGACGTCCGAGTCCTGGCGGGGGTGAAGGTCGCCGTGGTCGGGACCGGGACGGACGCGGCCCTGCGTCGCTGTCGCGTCGCAGCGGACCTCGTTCCGGAACGTTTCATCGCCGAGAGCCTCCTCGAAGCGTTCCCTCAGCCGCCCGGCGAAGGCGGGCGGGTGCTGGTAGCCGTCGCCGAGAACGCCGGGGCCCTGCTCCCGGACGGGCTGACCGAGCGGGGTTGGACCGTGGACGTGGCCCACCCGTATCGCACCGCCCCGGTACCCCTCGACGACGAGACGATCGCAGCGGTCGCCCGGGCGGACGCCGTCACCTTCACCTCGTCGTCGACGGTGACGAACCTCCTCGACGCCGTCGGTGACTCCGGGATCCCGCCGGTCGTCGTCACCATCGGTCCGGTCACCTCGGCCACCGCCGTCGAACGGGGACTCTCCGTGACCGCGGAGGCTGACCCGCACACTATCGACGCGTTGGTGGACGCCCTCGTCGACTCCCTGACCTGATCGCTCCTCGGCCGGGTCACATCGAGGCTCCACCGGCGCGAACGGCGGGGCAGACTCGGGGTCGTGACAGCCAGGACGCTCGACCCCGATCGCATAGTCGTCGCAGATGAGGTGGCCGATGCGCTCGGCTCAGGGGGCCCGGTCGTGGCCCTCGAGTCGACGATCATCAGTCACGGACTGCCCAGGCCGGACAACCGCTCGATCGCCCGGCGGATCGAGGACGCAGTCCGAGAGGTGGGAGCCGTCCCGGCGACCATCGCCGTCGTGGACGGTGTGGCCCGCATCGGCCTCGACGACGGCGCACTCGGAACGATCGCCGACTCCGACGACGTCCTGAAGGTGAGCCGACGGGACCTGGCGACCGTCGTCGCCCGCCGTGGCCACGGAGCCACCACCGTCGCTGCGACCGCTCATCTCGCCCACCTCGCCGGCATCGACGTCTTCGCCACGGGAGGCCTCGGCGGAGTGCACCGGGGCGCGACCGAGACCTGGGACGAGTCCGCGGACCTGACGACCCTCGCGGAGACGGCGATCACCGTCGTCTCCGCCGGGGTGAAGTCGATCCTCGACGTCGCCGCGACCCTCGAACGACTCGAGACACTGAACGTGGCGGTCGTCGGATTCGGCACGGACGCGTTCCCCGGCTTCTACCTGAGCGACTCCGGCTTCCCCGTCGAGTGGCGTGTCGACGACCCGGCCGAGGTCGCCGAGATCATGTCGGCACGCCGCGCCCTGCGTATCGGCTCGGCACTGTTGGTCGCCAATCCGCTCCCGGAGGACCGTCAGGTCGACCCCGCCCTGCACGACCGGGTGCTGGCCGACGGGCTTGCGGCTGCGGCTGCAGCCGGGGTCAGGGGTAAGGACACGACACCGTTCCTGCTCGCCCACTTCCACGACGCGAGCGACGGCGAGAGCCTTCGCGCCAACGTCGAGATCATCCTCGCCAACGCTGCACTCGCGGCCCGTATCGCCGTCGCTGCCGCCGGCTGAACGGGGTGGTGCCTTCGGACGTTTCACCCGGTCCCGACCTGCTGGTCGTCGGGGACCTCATGGTCGACGTGGTGGTCCACTACGAAGGCGTGATCGCCGTCGGCTCGGACACCCCCTCGTCGGTGCGCGTCCGCGGTGGTGGATCCGCCGCCAACACCGCCGCCTGGTCCGCGCACCTCGGGTTGAGGACGCGCCTGCTCGCTGCTCTTGGCGAGGACGACCGGGGTGGGTCGGCTCGTCGGGATCTGGCCGACGTCGGAGTGGAGCTCGTCGGTCCCGTCTCAGCCGGTTCGGCGACCGGAACCTGCGTCGTACTCGTCGGGCCCGACGGCGAACGCACGATGTTCCCCGACCGAGGTGCCAACGCCGACCTGCGGGTCCCCGACGTGACCGCTGCGTTCGACGTCGATCCCGCCGCTGTGCACCTGTCGGCGTATCTCCTGTTCGACGACCGGACCCGTGACGCCGCTCGTCACGTCCTGTCGACGGCGAGGAACCTGGGTGTCCCCGTCTCGGTCGACGCGGCGAGCGCAGCGCCGATCACGAGTATCGGCAGCGGCAACCTCCTCGCTTGGCTGGAAGGGGTCGACCTCGTTTTCGCCAACGACGACGAGGTCGCGGCCCTAGGAGGCGAGGCCGCGATCCTCGACGCGGTGGTTGCTTTGGTCGCCAAGCACGGACCACGCGGGTCGACGTGGACGGACGGAAGGCGGAGGATCGACCAGGGCATCTCACCCACCCCGGAGGGCTCGGTCCTGGACACGACCGGCGCCGGCGACGCGTTCTCAGCCGGATACCTGGCTGCACGCCATCGCGGTGGCGGCGTCGAGCGATGTCTCGCTGCCGCGGCCTCCGCCGCCTCCACCGCCGTGCGGCAGGTCGGAGCGCGCCCGATCGTCTGAATGCGGTGCGAACGTAAGCTCGGATCCATGTTCCCGCAGCGTCGGCTCCGTCGACTCAGACGCACACCGGCACTTCGACGAATGGTCGCGGAGACGACTCTCACGACCGACGACCTCGTGGCCCCGTTGTTCGTGCGCGAGGGGGCGGAGGACCCCCGTCCGATCGAGTCGCTGCCGGGTGTCGTCCAGCACAGCCGGGAGTCGCTCCTCGCCGAGGTGGGCGAGCTCGTCGACCTCGGCATCCCCGCCGTCGTCCTCTTCGGGGTCCCCGCGACCAAGGATCCCGAAGGAAGCGGTGCCAGCGATCCCGATGGCATCGTCCAGGTGGCTCTCAAGGACCTGCGCGACCGCTTCGGTGATTCGATCGTCCTGATCGCCGACCTGTGCCTGGACGAGTACACGGACCACGGCCACTGCGGACTACTCGCTCCCGACGGCACGGTCGACAACGACGCGACCCTCGACCGCTACGCGGAGGTGGCCGTCGCCCAGGCCGAAGCAGGGGTCGACATCGTGGCCCCGTCGGGGATGATGGACGGTCAGGTCGCTGCGATCCGCGACGCCCTCGACGAGGAGGAGTTCAGCGACGTCGCCATTCTCGCCTACGCCGCCAAGTACGCGTCCGGCCTCTACGGACCCTTCCGGGACGCTGTCGACGTCGAGATCGTCGGCGGCGGCGATCGACGGGCCTACCAGCAGGACTTCCGCAACGCCCGAGAAGCCCTCGAGGAAGTGCGCCTCGACGTCGCGGAGGGGGCGGACATGGTGATGGTGAAACCCGCGGTCACCTACCTGGACCTCATCACCCGGGTACGTGCCGAGCACGACGTTCCGCTCGCCGCGTACCACGTGTCGGGGGAGTACGCGATGGTCAAGGCTGCGGCGGAGAAGGGTTGGATCGACGGCGATCTCGTCGCTCTCGAGCAGTTGACGGCGGTGAAACGCGCCGGTGCGGACCTGATCCTGACGTACTTCGCGAAGGAGATCGCAGCAAGGCTCTGAACCTCGGTCAATGTCGGCGTACGCTGATCCTCCCGCGTGGCGGCCGTCCGGGTCGCCCGCCGCACCCAGGCCGAGGCCGTTGAACACCAACCAGGAACTTTTCCGGAGAGCCGAGGAGGTCATACCTGGCGGCGTGAACTCGCCCGTGCGCGCGTTCAGGAGCGTCGGAGGCACGCCCTACTTCGTCGCGCGTGGCGAAGGCGCCCGGGTGTGGGACGTCGAGGGAAACGAGTACCTGGACCTGGTCCAGTCCTACGGTGCGATCATCGCCGGCCACGCGCATCCCCACATCGTCGAAGCGGTGCGCTCGGCGGCGGGCGAAGGCACGTCCTACGGTGCGCCCACGGAACGCGAGGTACTCCTCGCCGAGGCGATTTCGGACCGGGTGCCCTCCTGCGAGAAGGTCCGAATGGTGTCGAGCGGTACCGAGGCCACCATGTCTGCAGTTCGTCTCGCCCGGGCCGCCACCGGCAGGGATCGCATCGTCAAGTTCGCCGGCAACTACCA
>JAGQSN010000299.1 GCA_020439555.1 Acidimicrobiales bacterium
CCTCGAGCAGCATGTCGCCGGAGCAAACGGCCATGCCGGTGCCGCCCGTGGCGGGGTGCAGGCCGGCTGTCACCAGTGCCTGACCGGTCTCGACGTTGCAGGTGAGACCAGCACCGAGGCGGCCGTCGGCTCGCAACGTGACGAGCGCCGACAGCGGTACGTCACGGTACTGGGCCTTGAGCGGCCCCTGCAGCGACCGCAGTTCGTCCGCATCCATCGCTCATCGTCTGTGGCTACCTGCACTCCGATGACGTCTTCTTCGACCCCTCCCTCGGCGCGCTCCCCCGGGTCATCGTGGTGCGGCCATCCGACGGTCCCGCCGCCCAGTGGGTACGAGCCAGCATCGACTACGCCCTCGCAGCGGGCGAGGCCACCCGGCCCGACGCACCCGTCACACCATCGGCGACACGGCTGCCGGAGCTGCTGCTCATCGAGGTGCTACGCATGCACCTCGCCCAGAACCTCCTGGCGACCACCACCCTCGGCGTCGCTGCCATCGCCAGACAGGTCGGCTATGACGCGGAGGAGTCCTTCGGACGCGCCTTCAAACGCCACACCGGCCAAGCTCCCGGTGCCTGGCGAACCGCTCGATCCTGAACGGCCCTGCCGCGGGCCGCGCGTCGTTTGCGGGAATCCACGTCAACGCCGGTTTTCGTGGATACCGTCCGAATTGCAAGGAGTCCTTCGCGCAGCCGGGTCACCGGGTCTGGAGGCACCATGTCGTTCGGATGGCTCGTCCGCCACAACGTCTGGTCGAAGAAGGTTCGCTCCGGACTGACCGCTCTCGCCGTCGCGATCGGCGTGATGACCGTCGTCGCACTGGGGATCGTCACCGATTCCCTCAAGACGACAGCCGCTGGGGTCCTTCAGGTGGGGGCCGCCGACTTCACCGTCGCTCAGAAGGGCGTCAACGACATTCTCTCGAGCGCTCTGACCGAACAGCAGCTCGCGAAGGTCCGC
This sequence comes from Acidimicrobiales bacterium, assembly GCA_020439555.1. Taxonomy (GTDB): domain Bacteria; phylum Actinomycetota; class Acidimicrobiia; order Acidimicrobiales; family Iamiaceae; genus Aquihabitans. The sequence goes on from JAGQSN010000299.1 coordinate 961, forward strand.
GGGATCGACGGCGTGCGCAGCGCAACCGGCGTCCTGCTCGACACCGAGAGGCTCGACAAGGCACACCCCCTCGTCGTCGAGGTGGGGATCAAACCGGTCGATCTCAAACCGTTCGGCGTCCAGATCGCCGACGGCCGAGCGTTCCGCGCCGACGCTGAGAACGAGGTGATGCTGGGGATCCACCTCGCGCAGGACCTCGGCATCAAGGTCGGCGGGACGATCCACGTGACCGACAAGACCATGCGCGTCGTGGGTGTGTTCAACACGGGCAACACCTTCGGCGACTCGACGGTCATGTTCCCGCTCGCGCCCTTCCAGGCCTACCAACGCCAGCCGGGCGGACTGTCGCTCCTGTTCGTGAAGGTCGATCCGGGAACGAAGGTGTCCCAGGTCCGTTCCGCCGTCGAACGCTCCAGCCCGCTGCTGGTCACCATCAGCAGCCTCATCGATTTCGGACGGGCCGACCGCAGCTACCAACTGATCACCGCGGCCGACCGAGCCGCGACCTTCCTGGCGATCGCGGTCGGTGCGATCTTCGTGATGAACGCAATGGTCCTCTCACTCGTGGAGAGGTACCGGGAGTTCGGGATCCTGCGGGCGGTCGGATGGTCCCGCCGACGCCTGATCGCCCTGGTGTTCGGGGAGGCGATGGTGATCGCATTCATTGGTGCGGCACTGGGCGTGGGCCTGGGTTTCGTGGCGATCTCCATCCTCGAGAACCTGCCGAGCCTCGAAGGAGTCCTCAAACCCACGTTCGAGTCGTGGGTGTTCGGCCGGGCGCTGTTGACCGCGATCCTCGTGACCGCGATCGGTGCCCTCTACCCGGCGCTGCGCGCCGCCCACCTCTCCCCGCAGGAGGCGATGCGTCGTGAGTAGTCAGACCAGGAGCGAGACGCGGCGTGAAGTGTCCACTGGCACCGGAGCCATCGTCGCGGAGAACCTCGTGAAGTCGTTCGACAAGGGGATCGTGAAGGCGCTCGACGGGCTGACCCTTCGTGTCTCCGCAGGCGAGTACGTGTCGATCACGGGGCCGTCCGGGTGCGGCAAGTCCACGCTCATGCACATGCTCGCTGCTCTGGACCGACCCGATTCGGGTCGCCTGATGGTCGACGGTGCGGATCTGATGAGGCTTCACGACCCGGACGGTTTCCGCCGTAGCCGGGTGGGTCTCGTGTTCCAGATGCACAATCTGCTGGCGCATCTCGACGCCAAGGCGAACGTGTCGATCGCCATGCTCGGCACGTCCAGGACACGCCGCCAGATCAGCGAACGTGCGGACGAACTTCTCGAAATGGTCGGGCTCGCCGCGTTCTCGCATCGCCGCCCACCCGAGATGTCCGGCGGTGAACGACAACGGGTGGCGATCGCACGCGCCCTCGCCAACGAGCCTTCGATCCTGCTCGCCGACGAGCCGACGGGCAGCCTGGACAGCCACTCCGTCGACCGGGTTCTGAACGTGCTCGACGACCTTCGGCGCGAGCGGCCGGTGACGATCGTGATGGTCACCCACGACGACGGCGTCGCGATGACGGCCGACCGGATGATCCACCTCGTCGACGGAAGGGTGAGCGAGCCGACCGCCTGACACGGCCGGGAGACACGACCACGCACTGGTCACGCTTCCGCACCCATCGGCGAGTGACTGACGTCATCGTCGGACTGAAGTCCTTGCCATCGCCGTATTCGAAGCGCACTCTGTGGGGCATATCGAACTGCGCAGGGGGTTGCGCACAGTTCGTCGAACCCGCCAACAGGCAGTGCAGCGAACCGATCGACCGTCCCGATCGGACGACTCAGGGGAGGCGATCATGCCCGTCACCCGTACACGCCCTCGGCGTGGCACCCCGGACCGCCGGATCGGATCGCTTCTGCGAATCGCGGCCTTGGCGTCGCTGCTTCTCGCATCGGGATGTCAGAGCGTCTGGAGCTGGGGCTACAACTTCTACGGAGAGGTCGGCAACGGTACGACCGTCAACCAGCTGAGTCCGTTGGACTTGGATCCCGGCTGGGTCGACGTCTCTGCCGGCGAGCAGCACACGGTGGCCGTGCGCAGCGACGGTTCGATCTGGGCGTGGGGATACAACGCGTACGGCCAACTCGGACAGGGTGACTCGGTGAACCGACTCACGCCGGCGAGGGTGGGATCGGGGTCGAACTGGGTTCACGTGAGCGCCGGCTTCGGCCACACCGTCGCACTTCGCACCGACGGGACGCTATGGGCCTGGGGTTTCAACGCCTGGGGTCAACTCGGCGACGGCACCAACACCGACCGCTCGACGCCGGTCCAGGTGGGCTCGGCAGACGATTGGACGTCCGTGGTCGCCGGCTGGGGCTACACAGTCGCAATCAAGGACGACGGCACGCTCTGGGCCTGGGGCCTGAACACCCACGGTCAGCTCGGTGACGGTACGACAGCCAACCGGCTGACGCCGGCCCAGGTCCCGATCGGGGGCAGTTGGGCGACCGTCGCAGCAGGAGTTTCTCGGACGGTTGCCATCCGAACCGACGGCACGCTCTGG
>JAGQSN010000300.1 GCA_020439555.1 Acidimicrobiales bacterium
GCGGAGTCGAAAGGTCGGGTGTCGTCCCCATGTCAGCGATCGCTCGATTTCCGGCATGCTTCTCGGCGTAGTCGTCTGACTTCCTCGAATCCACCCCGAACCAGTGCCTCGCGCTTCGCATGGCTCCACCCGTGGATCCGGCGTTCGAGGCCCCATGCTTGGGCGATGTCGTCGAACTCCGCCGACCATTCGAGCGTCACCGGTAGTCGTCGGGCCGTGTATCTGCTGCCGTGGCAGCTCGCGTGCTGTTCCATCCGATGGTCGAGGCTGCGGGTGCTGCCGACGTAGTACGAACCGTCAGCACATCGAAGTATGTATGTCCAGGGCATGTGCACAACATGCCGACGAACCCTGACAAGAACCTCGGAAGAGTCGCTCTCGGCCTTATGACGGCCGGGTGGTTTCGACTGCGTTCGCTTCGCTCTCTTCGCTCAACCAGCGGGGTGGGGCGTTGCCGATCCTGGAGCGGAGTCGAAAGGTCGGGTGGGGTGGTTTCGACTTCGTTCGCTTCGCTCTCTTCGCTCAACCAGCGGGCTGTTCCCGATCCTTGAGCGGAGTCGAAAGGTCGGGTGGCGGGTTGGTGTTCTGTTTGCCCGAGTTGAGGTTGAGGTCTGCTACTCGTCGTTCAGGTCTATGACCTGGGCGAAGAGGTCTTCGTGGTCGGTGAAGATGCCCGACGTGGGGCTGGTCCCGTCGAGGGCGTCTGCTGCCAGCACCACAGCCGCGGCCGTGTAGGTCGACTGCTCGTTCGCCGGGAACCGGCTCAGGTCCGGGAACACCGTCCCGGTCCAGTAGCGGCCCGAACCCTCGACCCGATACTGCTGGACCCAGGAGAACAGCTCCTCGGCCGTCGCCCGCTCGCCGAGCGCCAGGTGAGCCATGACGCACTCGCAGGTCTCCGCCGCGGTGATCCACGGACGGTCCTTCACGCAGCGCACACCCCGGCCGTCGTCCACGAACGTGTCGAACCGTTCCGCGAGACGGGCCCGACCACGGTCACCGAGCAGGGCGCCACCGAGGACCGGGTAGTACCAGTCCATCGCCCAACGGTGCTTCGGAGCGAAGGCGTCGGCCTCGTGGTTGCGGATCGTGTCACCGAGCCGGGCCACCGACAGTTCCCAGTCCGGGCGGTCATGGCCGAGTTCACGGGCCAACTCGATGGCGCATCGAACGCTGTGGTGGATGCTGGAGGACCCCGTCAGCAGCGCGAACGGCCACGGTGTCCCGTCCGCGTGGCGGGCCCAGAGGATCTCGCCGCGGGGCTGCTGGAGGTCCAACACGAAGTCCACGGCCTTCTCCACCGTCGGCCAGAGGGATTCGACGAACCCCCGGTCACCTGTCGCCAACCAGTGCTGGAACACGCCGGCCGCGATGTAGGCGACGACGTTCGCGTCGAACTTGTCGTCCTCGATCCCGTCCTCGACGTAGTACTGGTGCCACGAACCGTCATCGAGCTGAAGGCCGACCAGCCAGTCGTAGGCCCGCTCCGCTTCGGCGATGCGACCACCGACGGTCAGGGCCATCGCGGCCTCGACGTGGTTCCACGGATCGGCGTGGCCGCCCGGCGTCCACGGGATCATCCCCGACGGCAACTGCCACTCGGCGATCGCGTCGACCGTCTCCTGGATCTCGGCCGCCGTGACGATTCCGGGGACCTCGGGTGCGCTGATCGGGCTCATGGCTGCTCCGGCTTGCGGGCGTAGAGGACCAGGCTCTTGCCCAGCACCGGGTTCAGGACCTTCTCGGTCCAACGCGTGAGCTTCGGTGCCTTCGTGATGTCCCAGACCAGCAGGCGATGGTAGGCGGCGACCAGCGGATGCGTGTCGTTCGTCGGGCCGACCGCGCACTTCAGCCACCAGTACGGCGAGTGCAACGCGTGCGCGTGGTGCGCGGCACCCGGCCGCAGGCCGGCGTCACGGAAACGGCGTCGCAACGAGGCCTCGGTGAAGATCCGGACGTGACCGCCCTCCACGAACGGAGCGTGGTACTCGTCGCTGAGAGCCCAACAGACCTGCTCGGGCAACCACGTCGGAACCGTCACCGCGAGCGTGCCACCCGGCTTGAGGACGCGGGCCAGTTCGGCAGCCGCGGCCGCGTCGTCGGGGATGTGTTCCATCACCTCCGAACAGATGATGTGGTCGAAGGTGTCGT
>JAGQSN010000301.1 GCA_020439555.1 Acidimicrobiales bacterium
CAGATCCAGCAGCTCGTGATCGGCCGTGCCATCTCGGGACGCCGCATCGAGTAGCACGTCGTACTGACGAACCGACAGACCGACGAAGGGGCCCCGCGATCCAGGCGGGGTCCCTTCGCGTCCCGGCTCTTGCGCACCTAGATGTCCCACGAAAGGCCTTCGTGTCACATCTCACCAACGAAGGGACGTGAGGGACGGAGGGACGGCGATGTCCGAGCAGTTGCCAGGACGGAATCCGCAGGTCAACGTGTCGGGGCCGGCGACGGTCGACGGCGAGCGGCTAACAGGACGCCAACGGGCGATCGTTGCCGCACTCGCCTTCCACGGGGAAGCAGGGGTCACGACCGATGTCCTGATCGACATCGTCTGGGGAGGAACTCCCCCGAAGGCTGCGCGGCAGTCCCTCCAGAACCAGATCACGAGGCTGCGGCGGTGTTTCGGTCCGGACCTGGTGCGCACGGACAAGGACGGCTACCGCCTCGGCTGTGAAACCGACCTGGGGGCGTTCCAACGGCTGGTCGGCAATCTGTTCGATGGTCCGGTGAGCGGCGACTTGGTGGGTCGGCTGGAGCAGGCCCTCGAAAACTGGCACGGGCTTCCCTACTCGGACCTGGCGGAGTTCGTTCCCGTCGAGGCCGAGCGTTACCGCCTGGCCGAACTTCATGCCCAGACGGAGGAGCACCTTGCCGCGTCCCGTCTCGCCGCGGGAGACCATGCACGGGCCATTTCGGACCTGACGGGGATGGTCACCGAGGAGCCGTACCGGGATCGGCGCTGGATACTTCTCGTTCTGGCGAACCATCTCGCAGGTCGTCAGGCGGAGGCTCTCGCCGCATACGACCGGGCCGTGTCCCTCTTCTCCGAAGATCTCCGGGCCTGCCCGTCGGCCCTGCTGACCTTGCTGCGCGACCGCATCGCCGCCGGCGAGACGATCCAACTCGCAGACCTCGAGGACGTTCACGAAACGTCGGACGTGTCCGTGGGGGAGGATGCGCCGACGGCCCGAGCCTCAGGTCCGGGAATCCCGGCCCACCGCCGCCAGCATCCGGCGAGGTGCCGTCGGGGGCGGGGTCAGAGCCGCCACACGACGCCGAAGTCTCCTTCGTAGCTGCAGGCGTACCCGGTTCTGACGGTCGCGGCGAAATGCCGGCCCAGGACCGGATGGGCTTTTCCGAGACGGTCCACGGTGCGACGCAGCAACTTGGACGTGCGGCTCCTCGCCGTCGGGTCGAGCAACAGCCGGTGCAGTTCGGAGGCCTCCAGTTCGCCGGCCTCCAACTCGGCTCGCAACCTCGACGCGTCGATTCGTTCCGGGTCACCTCCGTCGGCCACTACGTCCAGTTCCATCGCCGGAACCTGCCGCCCCGGGTTTCGCAGCAGGTGACGCAGCGCAAGAAGCCCTTTGCTGGTCGGAACCGTGACCGGCGGCGACGCACCGAAACCGACGGACCACACGTCGCCCTCGACCAGGTGCCCGAGCCGAGGCTCCGCACGATCGAGGGCCTCGGCGCTACCGAACAGGCTCGCGGTGGATCGGACCAGATGCCTGTAGCCACCGGCGACGAAGAACGTCCTGGCCGCCAACGCCAGGCGACGCGCTTCGTCCACGACGGTGGCGCGCCCCCTGTCGGAGAGCGGCAGGAGGTCGGCGGCGGTCCATTTGACCCGGCTCAACTCGACACGGGCGAGCGCCCCCCACACCGGGGCTCGCCGATCTCCGACGGTGACCGCCTCTCCGAGGCACGTCGATGCCTCGTCCAGGTCTCCACGGATCGTTGCCAGCAGCCCGGCCGCCAACGCCTGCGGGCCGAGCGGGATGCCGTCGTGTGAGACGAACCCGTCCTGGAGATCGTGCTCGGGCGATGCGAGGACTTCGAGGACGGTCGGACCACCGACGCGTGACGCCGCCCAGATCGCGGCCATTCGGTCCTGTTCGTCCACGAATCCAGCGTCGGCGACGGAAAGCAGCAGGTCGTGTGCTTCGCGGTTCCGTCCCTCCACGACCAACGCCCTGGCCCTGACCCCGGCGGGCACGGCCGGCGAAGGGTCCGCCCACACCGCGGTCCGTCCGGCGAGATAATCGATCTCGACCGCGAGCCGAACAGGGAGCGAACTCGTGTCGACCACGTCCGGTACACCACGATCGAGTACCCCAGGGGGAACGGACACGGCCGGGATCCTACGGTCGGTCGAGGTCGATGGTCGGCCGCGCATCCCGTGGGAGATCGTCGAAACCCTGCCTGGGACCAGTGCCGATCTGATCGCGAAGTGGTCGAAAGCGGTTCGCTCGACGACGGAGCCGGACGCACGTGCCCGCGCTCTGATCGGTCACGCACTGTCCACGTACTGGGCCGTCCAGTTGGGTCTGTCGGCCGAGCCCTGGGATGTGGTGGCGGCGAGACGGGCCGACGAGGTCGACGAAGCGTTGGACTACGCGCGTCAGTTCGGAGATGCGGACCTTTGGGCAGAAGCGCTGCTCGGCCAGCTCCACGCCAAGTGGGGACCGGACCATCTCGTCGAACGTCCGGCCGTGCTCGCCGAGCTCGAACCGCTCCACGACGACGTTCGGGACGAGGAACTTCGCTATCTGATTCGATCGTGGTCGGTCCAGAGCGCCCTCGACCTCGGTGATCTGAGCCGGGCGGAGGCGGAGATCGACCGCTTCGAGGCCGAGTGCGAGGGCACCGACCTTCCGTTGTTCCCACGTCGGGTCAGGTTGTGGCGGGCGAACCTGTCGATGTTGCGCGGTGACATCGACGAGGCGGTCGCTGTCAACCAGTCGGTGCTGGCCGACACCGCGGCCGTCGCCGGATCGCCGTTCTCGTTCCAGAACGCAATGGTCACCTTCGCCATCGAGCGGTACTTCCGTCGGGGTCTCGCCGATGTCATCGATCCGGTGCGCTCGGTGCGAGCGTCATCGCCTCGGGTCGGTGCGAACTGGGACGTGGCGCTCGCGTTCTCGCTCGCGGAGTGCGGTCGCGAGGAAGAGGCGAGCGCGATCTTCGACGGGGTCGTCGCCGACGGTTTCGCTGCGGTGACCCGGGACCTGAACTGGTTGCCGGTGATGCTGCTGGTCGCTCTGACCGCGATCGACCTGGAGGATCGGGCTCGGACCTCCGAACTCCTCGAAACGTTGGCGCCGTTCGCCTCTCTCGACGCCACGCACGGATCGGGTTACGCCTCCTACGGTCCCGTGGCAAGGGTCGTGGGCATGTTGGCCGCGCGATGCGGCAGAACCTCCGAGGCGGTGGGCCACCTGGCGACGGTTCTCGTGGAGCGGGGCTCGGGGCCCTGGACGAGCCTCACCCGGCTCGAACTGGCTCGGCTCGGGGTGGCCGTCGACGAACTGGATCCGATCCCCGGACCGACCGTTCCCCGGAGGTCGAGGAGCTCGGTGGCCGAGGAACAGGCCGAGCAGGCGGCCGCCGAACTCCAGACCATGGGACTCGACCTGTGGGCGGCCGAGGCTCGACAGGTGCAACGCCTGCTGCGATCCGCTCGGGAGCGACGGGAGGACGTGCCGACAGCTCGACGCTCGGCGGGTTCGTGGTCGCTCTGGCATCCGAGCGGCGTCGCGACGGTCGACGGGTCGAGGGGAATGGACATCCTCGTGCGGATGCTGGCTCACCCCGGTGAAGCCTTCGACGTGATCGACCTCGATGGCGTCGATTCCGGACTGCCGCGCACGTCAGCGACCGAACCGAACATGGATGCGGCGGCGATGCAGCAGGTCCGTGCTCGCATCGAACGGATCGAAGGTCGACCTCGGCCGTCCAGCGCCGAACAGGCCGAGTTGACGGCCCTTCGCGCCGCGATCGCCGGGGGCAGCTACGCACCGAACGTTTCGGCGGAGGTGGAGAAGGCACGCGTTCGCGTCACGAAAGCGGTGCGTAGGGCGCTCGCGGCGATCTCGGAGGTCTCCCCGGGGCTCGGAGTCCACCTTTCGAGCACGGTGTCGACCGGCCGGCGTTGCTCGTATTCACCGGCCGACGGTCGAAGCTGGCAGGTCGAGGATGGAACCGATTCGTAATGACGGGTCTCCATCGGTGTACGTCGGTAGTCTCCACATCGTTCGTCTGCTGCCGACAGGTGGACTGCACGAGACAGTCGGATCCGAGGGAGGGGTACCGATGGAGGAGAGGAGCCGCGAGGACCGGCTTCGACCGGCCACCGGCGGTACGAGTGGGAGCGACGTCGAGGTCGACGCGCCCAACCTCACGAGGCCGACGGAGATCGGTTGGTACCGGGACAGGGACGACTCGTCCATGCAGCGCTTCTGGGACGGGATGGCGTGGTCCGGGCCGATCGCGGCGGGGACGCGTGCCACCGAGGACTCGATTCCGCGGCTGCTCGTCGGCTGAGAGGCGAACCGCCGCGGCGGGCGGGTCAGTCCTCGATGGAGATCGCGTACTCGGGACAGTTGTCGGCCGCGAGACGGGCCGCCTCCTCGAGTTCCGGTGGCACCTCGCCGGAGACGAGCAGTACCGAGTAGCCGTCGTCGTCCGCGTCGAAGAGGTCGGGTGCCAGCGCGTAGCAGCGGCCGTGGCCCTGGCAGGCCTCTGAGTCGAGAACGATTCGCATCAGGCCTCCACGGTCCGAAGCAGGCGGATGGGCAGTTCGCGAGGGCCGCGGACCTGACCCGTCGACCACCGCACGGCGTCAGGGTTCGGGTCCGCCAGTTCGAAGTCCGGAATCCGCTTCATCCACTCGTCGATCGCGACGGTGAGCTCCAGCCGTGCGAGGTTCGAGCCGAGACACCGGTGAATGCCGAGGCCGAACGCGACGTGGCGGTTGCGCTGACGGTCGATGATGAACTCGTCGGCCCGTTCGAACGCCTCCGGGTCCCTGTTGGCAGCGGGGAACGTGAGCAGCACCCAGTCGCGGGCGGACACCGGGCAGCCACCGATCTCGGTGTCCTTCGCGGCCAGGCGCGCCATCGTGACCGGCGAATAGAAGCGGAGGAACTCCTCGATGGCGAACGGGAGCACGTCCGGGTCCTCACGAAGGCGGGCGCGGTCGTCGGGGTTCTGCGCCAGGTGCCAGATGCTCGCTCCGAGGTTCGACCACGTGGTGTCGATCCCGGCGATGATGAGGAGCGCGATCGTTCCGAACACGTGCTCGTTGGTGAGTGGCTCGCCGTCCATCTCGGCTTCGAGCAGGAAGCCGATGAGGTCGTCACGGGGCGGTTCGCTCCGCCGTTGGGCGATGATCTCGGACAGGTAGTGGACGAGCGTGTCCTCGGGTGCGATCTGGTCCGTGTACTGGCCCGGCTTCTCCAGGATCCGGTGGATGAACGTGCGGAACCGGTCGCCGTCCTCGGGGGGAAGGCCGAGCATCCGGGCGATGGTCAGCACGGGGATGTGCTGGGCGTAGGCCGTTGCGGCGTCGACGACGTCGGTTCCCTGAGCCAGCAGGTCGTCGAGCAGGGAGCGGCAGCATTCCCGCACGTAGTCCTCGAGCAGGTTCACGACCTTGGGGGCGAACGCCGGCAGTAGCAGCCGCCGTGCACTCTGGTGGTACGGGGGGTCGGAGGTGATCGGTGGCGCGAAGCCCGCCGGGGCGAGACCCAGCGGCTTGAACTGTGAGACGACGACGCTCTCGGAGGTGAAGTTCTCCGTGTCGTGCGCGATCGCCGTGACGTCCGCGTGCTTCGTCGGCAGCCACACGCCGCCGTGAGCGTCGGTGTGCGCGACCGGGCAGCGTTCGCGAAGTTCGTCCCAGATGGCGGGCGCGTTCTGGGCGTAGGACTCCTGGGTGTGGTCGAACTCCGTCGCCCAGTCGATCCCGAGGTCGCCTGGACCCGCGGTGTGAATGGAATCGTTCGTGACGGTCATCATCGGTCCCCTGGGCATGACGGAACTTCGGATAATACTCGTTATCGGCAGCTTTCGTCGCTGCGACAGGAACCTGGCCCGCTCAGCGGACGAACTGGTGATTGACTTCTCCGGTCCGCGCGGAAGCGGCCCGGACCGAGCGAGGAGACCAGGACACCGATGAGCAACGACGTGGCGACCACCGTCTGGGGCGAGATCGAAGGGACGACGATCACCTTCCCGATGGAGGTGGACCGCTTCGACGCAGCGACATTCACCTTCAGCGTCCCCGCCGACGCGGCACAGCGGCTGTTGCCGGGCGATGCGTTCGAGGTGCTCGAGACCGACGGCCAGGCATCACTCGTCATCGCCCTGTGCGACTACAACGAGAATCCTTGGGGTGACTACCTGGAGATCAATCTCGGGTTCCTGGTGCGGGCAGTCGATGCCCCCGAAGGCGAGACGGGCTCCTTCGTGTACCGGATGCCGGTGGACCAGGCCTTCACCTGCCGGGCCGGCAACGAGGTGATGGGTTTCCCGAAGACGGTCGAGGAGTTGTCCGTGGGCACGACGGACGGTCGTGTCACCTTCGCCATGCACGACGGCGGTGATCTCGTGCTGTCGATCTCGTTCCCCGATCAGGCCGCGACCGGGACGCCCGAACGCGTCGTCACCGACAGCTACTCGTACCTCGATGGCGAGCCGTACGCGACGAGCCTCTCGATGGACCTGGGCACCGGGTTCATCGACCCGTCCGACGTGACGATCGAACTGGGTTCGGGGCCGGTGGCCGACGAGCTGCGCTCGCTCGGTCTGCCGAAGGCCCCCGACTTCGGAGCCTGGGGCAGGGACCTGTCCGCGACCTTCGAACTCGGACGCCCGATCTGATCTCCCATCTCGGAGCGGCCGGGTACCAGCGGAGGTTCCCTGGGACTGGCTTCGAATCAGGATGGATCCGTGTCGGACCGGGTCTTGGCGGCCGACACCTGGCGGAGACGGCGTTCACGGAGGAGCACGAGGGTCAGGACGACTGCTCCGAGCGGTGCGAGTACCAGGGCTTCGATCGGGGTGTGAGGTCGCCTCGTCATCGATGAGGAGGGGGTCGGGTGCGGTCCTTCGACGTCGTCGACCGATGTCGGCATCACCCTCATCGCCATTGCGGCAGTGGTCGAGGTCGTGCCGCTGGATCGGGCCGTCGTGGACGTGGGGGTGGTCGTGGTGGTCGTCGGAGCGGTGGTCGTGGTCGGCTTCGGAGAGAGATCCTGCTCGGCCTGGTTCACGTACATGGCGATCGTTGCGGCCATCAACTGGGCACCTGACGGAGTGAGGTGGAGGCCGTCCCGGGCGACCGAGCCCGGGTTCGCGTTGGCGACTGCGTTCCAGTCGAGGATGCGGACGTTGGGCCTGCGGGTGGCCTCGTCACGTAGGAATGCGTTGACGGCCGGGTAGTAGGGGCGAACCTCGTGGATCGTCATCACGACGATGCGGGGAACACCGGCGAACATGTCCAGGAGCCGTCGGTAGGCAGGCTGGTAGGCGCCCGGTGAACCGCCGTCGTTGTGGCCCAGGAGCACGACGACCACGTCCCAGCCGGTTCCGTGCGTTGCCGCGGCGTCCGCGGAGCGGCCCGTGGACCTGCTCACCTCGGCGTCCACGACCACCTCGCGTCCGGGGAGGGCGGCGGGGAGGGTCGAAGCCGCTCCCTTCAGGACCGAGTCACCGATCGCGAGAACCCTGGTGGGGTGTCCGGCGATCTGTCCGGCCCGGCCGAATCGCTCCGATCCGACCGGACTTACCGGCCCCCGTGCCGCCGCCCCTCCGGACTGCGCGGTCGCAGCAGCGAGCAGGAGCGCGAGAGCCGCGAGGGCGAGGACCCGTCGGTGCTCGGTCACGCGCCGTTCCATGCTGCGACCCGGTCCCGCAGGACGGGCAGGCTGACAGTCGCCGCGCCGAGGACCACGTCGTGGAACCCCGGCAGCGAGAACCTCTCCCCGAGACGCTGCTGCGCGGCGGCACGCAGCCCGAGGATCTCCCGCTGGCCCACCTTGTAGGCGAGGGCCTGACCGGGCATGCCGATGTAACGGTCCACCTCGGTGACGATCTCGTCCGCGCTGACCGGGGCGTGCTCGGTCAGGAAGTCGATCGCCTGTTGCCGGGTCCAACCGAAAGCGTGGAGGCCGGTGTCCACGACGAGGCGACACGCCCGCCACGAGTCGCTCGCCAACATCCCGAGCCGGTCAAGGTCGCTGCGATACAGGCCCATCTCCTCGGCCAGGCGTTCGGTGTAGAGCGCCCAGCCCTCCACGAACGCGGTGTGGCCGAACGAAAGCCGCCGGAACGCCGGAAGCTCCGTGCGTTCGGTGGCGATCGCCAGTTGGAGGTGGTGACCCGGGATCGCCTCGTGGAAGGCGATCG
>JAGQSN010000026.1 GCA_020439555.1 Acidimicrobiales bacterium
GTCTGGCCGGGCGGCCCGGCTGTTCCCGGCGGTGACCGCTTCTTCGCTCCGGCGGTCCGGGAGCGTGCTCCCCTCGTCGGCGCCGCGGTGCGGGGACGTTTCGATGTCTGCGCCATGAGCGAGGTGTTCGACGCCGAACAGCAGCGTTCCGTCGCCGCCGCGGTACCGGGAGCCCGGTCGGTTGTCGGTCCCGGTACGGGGCGGTTCCGTTTCGTCGGCAGCGGACTGATGACGTTGGTGGACGAGGCGCGGGTTGACGTGACCCACGTCGAGTCCGTGACGTTCCGCAGCGGCGGCGACGTTCGGGATTCCGACACGTTCGCCACCAAGGGCGCCCTGCTGTGCCGGGTGCGGGTGGCGCCCGACCTGCCGGAGGTCGACGTCGTGTCGACACACCTGTTCGCCGGGGGTGATCTGTTCCCGGTGCCGGGCGCGAACGACACCTCCAGGCACCACCGGGTCCGGATGCGCCAGGTCGACGAGTTGGTCTCCTTCGTCGACGCGAACCGTCGTCCCAGCAATCCGCTGCTCGTCGTCGGTGACTTCAACGTCGCCGCCACCGACGCGGACCCGCGGCTCTCTTCCCCGGACGAGCGTTACGAGGATCTCCGTCTGCGCCTAGGTGCGCTCGGGCTCACCGACGTGTGGGCCAAGCTCGGCGTCGGGGACGGGAAGTCGTGTTCGTTCGAGTCGGCGAGCGACCTGCCACCGGACCCGGACGAACCGGACCAGGTGGCCGACGCGACCACCGGTCCGGCCACCGAACCCGGAGAGCGGATCGACTACCTGTGGTTCGCGCCTCCAGCCGACGACGGGATCGAAGTGACCGTCGAACGACCTCGCCGTTGGTCGTTCCCCGGGCGTGGCGTCCAGGGAGGACCCGCCGGTTCACTGTCTGACCACCTTGCACTGTCGGTGACGCTTCGCCTTCGCCACAGGACCTGAACGGAGATCACATGACCGCCGAGCCGGAACTCCCAGACGCGTTGGTCCCGCTGCCGTCGCAGCCCGAGGACGTTCCATGGCCGACCGAGGAGTGGCCTCGGTGCAGCGCAGCCGATGCCGGTGTGGACGAGGCACGCCTCGAAGCGCTACTGGACGAGTTGTGCGACGGTGAGCACCCTCTGATGGGCCGCACCTTCGCAGCTGCGGTGGTCGTCGGCGGGCGGCTGGTGGCGGAGCGGTACGGGATGTGGCCGGTGCGGGACCTCCGCGCTCTCGAGCCGAACCCTCCGTTGGAACCGATCGAACCGTCGACACGTCTCCTGTCGTGGTCGATGGCCAAGAGCATCACGAGCCTCGCGGTCGGGGTAGCCGTCGGCGACGGGGCCATCTCCCTCGACGACCCGGTGGCCGACCCTCACTGGCAGGCACCCGGGGACCCGCGTTCCGCCATCACCTGGGACGACCTGCTGACGATGCGGCCAGGCCTGGCCTGGACCGAGGAGTACTACGACCTCGACGGCGACGTCCTGCCCGACGTCGTGACGATGCTGTTCGGCGACGGCGCGCCGGACATGGCGGCATTCGCCGCGGACAAGGAACTTGTGAACAGTCCGGGTTCGCCCGAGGCGTACGCGTACTCGTCGGGCACTACGAACATCGTCAGCGCCGCGCTCGCCCGAACCCTCGGTCTCGACCGAGACGGGATGGAATGCTTCCTGCGCGAGCGGGTCCTCGAACCGATCGGGGTGCGGGACGCCGACCTTCGCTTCGACGAGGCGGGCACCTTCATCGGTTCCTCGTACGCGTACCTCACGTTGCTCGACTGGTGCCGGTTCGGGTTGCTCGCCATCCGCGGCGGCGTGTGGGACGGTCGCCGCGTGGTCCCCGAGGGCTGGATCGACCACGGCCGGCGTGCCCGCTCACCGGAGGAGGGCGACAAGTTCCACGGTGCCCACTGGTGGAGCTGGGCCCTGCCCGACGGGCGGTTCGCCGCGCACGGTTTCGAGGGCCAGCGGGTCGTGTGCCATCCGACGCGTGACGTCGTGTGCGTGCGTCTGGGAAAGACCGGCGCCGAAGGTGCCCAACCGCTCACCGATCACCTGGCCGAGATCGCCCTCCTGTTCCCGCGGCTCTGAGCGACCCGGCCCTACCATCCGCCGAATGGCCGACTCCCCGACCCCGTCAGCGTCCGATCCGATCGATCCGATCGGGATGTTCCGGCTCGACGGTCGGGTGGCGATCGTGACCGGGGCGTCCGCCGGCCTGGGCCGTCGATTCGTACGGGTACTGCACGCCGCCGGGGCGACCGTCGTGGCGGCGGCACGGCGGGCCGACCGGCTCACGGAACTCGCGGCGGAACTGGGTGACCGGGTGGTCCCCGTGGCGACGGACGTGGCCGTCGACGCCGAACGGGTACGGCTCGTCGAGACGGCGACCGAGATCGGCGGACGCCTGGACGTTCTCGTGAACAACGCCGGGATCTCCGTGATCGGCCCCGCCGAGACCGAGCCGCTCGAACGGTTCGAGGAGGTTCTCGGGGTGAACCTCACGGCGGTGTTCCGGCTGAGCCAACTCGCTTTCGAGCCGATGGTCACCTCCGGTGGCGGGAGCATCGTGAACATCTCATCGATGCTCGGCACCGTCGCCGCGACACCTGTGAAGCAGGCCTCCTACTGCGCGTCGAAGGGCGGCGTCGCGAACCTCACCCGCGAGCTCGGCGCCCAATGGGGACGCAAGGGGGTGCGGGTGAACGCCATCGCGCCGGGTTGGTTCCGCAGCGAGATGACCGAGGTGATGTGGGGCGACGAGGCGTCGGAGCGGTACGTGCGACGGGGTGCCCCGCTGGGCCGGGAGGGTGAGGAGCACGAACTCGACGGTGCCCTGCTGTTCCTCGCGTCGGACGCGGGCAGCTACGTGCTCGGCCAGACCATCCACGTCGATGGCGGCTGGACGATCATCTGAACCGACCAGGTCGAGGCGGATGGCCGCTCAGGAGTCGCCGGTCGTTCAGGTGTCGAGGAAGTCCAGCACCGCAGAGGAGAATCGCTCCGGCGCCTCCACCATCGGGTAGTGACCGACACCGTCGAGGGTGACCAGAGGTGTTCCCGGCACCGCCTCGACGACCCGTTGCGCCATGGCGTACACGGCGACGGGATCCTCCTGGCCCCACACGACCGCCAGCGGGGACGGGTGCGACTCGATCGCACCGGTGAAGCGGGACTCCTCCGCCCGGCGATCCTCGATATAGCGGATCGTTCGGGGCAGCAACGCCAGTCCCCCTTCCCGGACAGCGAGCAGCGTCGCCGCGTCGAGCACGAGGTCCTCCTCCGGCGAGCCCGGGGCGAAGGTGGCGTGGACCCCGCGCCGGAACGACACGCCCTCGTCGGCCCCGACCATCGGTTCGATCTGGTCCGGCAGGGACAGGAGGAGCTGTTGCCCGTCGGTCAGGTGTGCCATGTCGATGTAGATCGAACCGTTCGTGAGTACCCGCCGACCGATCGCGAACGGGAGAACGCCGTCGAGGTCACGGGCCAGCAATTCGCCGCCGACGGTGTCGCCCATGTCGTGGGTCAGCAGATCGACCCGGTCGATCTCGAGATGTCCGACGACGGCGACGACACCGTCGGCCCACAGCCTGATGCCGTAGCGAAGGTCCGGCTTGTCGGACAGGCCGAAGCCGAGGCAGTCGAGGATCACCACGTCCCGTTCGTGCGACAGCGCGTCGAGCACCGGATAGAGGTCGACCGACGATGTAGGGAAGCCGTGAAGCACGAGCAGTGGAGTGCGGCCGGCATCGGTGAGGGCCGGGACTCGTCGGCACCAGATCCGGTGACCACCGACTTCGATCCTCTCCCCCGACGACTCCCACACCCGCGCCAGATCGGCGCCGGTGGTCACGCCGGTCACGACGTGAACTCGCGGAGCAGTTCGCGCGTCGCGGTGGCGGTCGGCTCGTCGGTCGAGAACTCGACAGCGATGAAGTCGGTGACCCCGGCGTCGCGCATCCTCTCGATACCGTCACGGACCTCCGCAGCGGTACCCACGATCGCCACGTCCGCCGGGCCTTCCGCGCCTTCGCGATCCAGCATCGCCCGGTACGACGGCAGAACCCCGTAGACCTCGAACGCACGGGCCGCCCGTTCCCGAGCAGCGGTCGCGTCATCGGTGACGGCGACGGGCAGAGCACTCACGATCCGCATCGGTCCAGTTCCGGCCGCGTCCGCAGCGGCGGTGATCGTCGGGACGGTGTGTTCGCCGAGCGTTCTGGGGCCGGTCATCCAGGTGACGGTGCCGGCAGCGCGTTCCGCGGCGAGCTTCAACATCTTCGGTCCGAGCGCAGCGACGACCACCGGCACCGTTTTCGCACCGGGAACGTCCACCGCCACGTGGGCGCTCAGGGTCTCGCCCGTGAAACCTGCGGGCTCCCCGTTGAGGAGCGGGACGAGTGCCGACAGGTACTCGCGCATGTGGCGGACCGGCTTGTCGAAGGAGTACCCGAACATGTTCTCGATGACGATCTGGTGGGACAGGCCGATGCCGAGCGTGAAGCGCCCTCCTGATGCCGCTGACACCGTCAGCGCCTGGGCAGCCATCACCGAAGGATGCCGGGGATAGGTGGGAACGACTGCTGTGCCGAACTCGATGCGCGGCACCTCGTGACCGACGAGCGTCAGCGCGCTGAGGGCATCGGTACCGAAGATGTTGGGAAGCCAGAACGAGTCGAATCCCTGCGACTCAGCGGTGCGGGCCTCCTCGATCATCCGGTCGAGCGGGAGGTCCCCGAAGAACAAGCCGATGCGCACAGGACCTCCAGGGGCCGGTGGGAGTGGAGCGGGGTCATTCTGTCCCGCATCACCGACGCGTGTCTCGAAGCGAAGCGTGCGAGCGCTCACTACCGTGACCTTCGACCTGCTGACCGACCGCAGAGGTGAGAGAGATGTTCGTCCCGTTGACCGTCAACGACTTCCTGCGCCGGGCCGAGCAGGTTTATCCGGACCGTGTCGGTTTCGTCGACGAACCAGATCAGCCTGCGCCGTCGTGGGGCGAGGTCACCTACCGGGAGGTCGCCCGCCGGGCGAGGGCTCAGGCCGCCGCGTTGGACAGGCTCGGCATCGGCGTGGGCGACAGGGTCGCTGTCGTGTCGCACAACTCGGCACGGCTGCTCACCTCGTTCTTCGGGGTGAGCGGATCAGGACGGATCCTCGTCCCTGTGAACTTCCGTCTCGCCGCCGAGGAGGTCCGCTACATCGTCGGACACAGCGGGGCACGGGTCCTGCTCGTAGACCCGGAGTTGGAGGAGGCACTGGCGGACGTCGAAGCGGAACACCGCTACGTCATCGGTGCGGAGAGCGACGCCGAGCTGTTCGGGCTCGACGGCGGTGTCGGCTCGGCGGCGGCCGACGCCGAGCCGCGGCCCTGGGAACCCGACGAGTCAGCGACCGCGGTCATCAACTACACGAGCGGCACGACCGCCCGCCCGAAAGGTGTGCAGCAAACTCACCGTGCCCTGTGGTTGAACGCGACGGTGTTCGGCTGGCAGGCAGGCATCGATGACCGTGACGTGTACCTGCACACTCTTCCGATGTTCCACTGCAACGGTTGGGGCATGCCGTACGCGACCACTGGGATGGGTGTCGAGCAGGTGGTGATCCGCAAGATCGACGGCGCGGAGATCCTGCGACGGGTCGAGGCCCGCGGCGTGACGGTAATGTGTGGCGCCCCGGCTGTCGTGAACATGGTCCTCGACGCGGCTGCCGACTGGGACGGTCCCGTACCGGGCCGCGACCGGGCCCGGATCGTCGTCGCCGGTGCCCCTCCCCCGACCCGGACGATCGAACGCGTCGAGACCGAACTGGGTTGGGAGTTCATCCAGATCTACGGGCTCACCGAGACCGCGCCGCTGCTCACGATGAACCGTGGTCGGGCCGAGTGGGACTCGCTGACGCCTGGCGAGCGTGCGGCGAAGCTCGGTCGGGCGGGCGCCCCGGCGCTCGGCATCGAGGTCGCTTCCGATTCGCAGGGCGAGGTGATCGCCCGTGGCAACCACATTCTCGAGGGGTACTGGGAGCAACCGGAGGCCACGGCCGAGGCGATCGTCGACGGTTGGTTCCACACGGGCGACGGCGGGATCGTCGACGACGAGTACTACGTGACGATCTCGGACCGGAAGAAGGACGTGATCATCTCCGGCGGCGAGAACGTGTCGTCGATCGAGGTGGAGGACGCCCTCTTCTCGCATCCCGCGGTGGCCGAGGTGGCGGTGATCGGCGTGCCCGACGAGAAGTGGGGCGAACTCGTGCTCGGTCTGGTTGTCCTCGCCCCCGGAGCGACCGCCGACGAGGACGAGCTACGCGAGCATTGCCGCACGAAGCTCGCCGGCTACAAGGTCCCCAAGCGCATCGAGTTCCGTGACGAACTGGCACGCACCGCCACCGGGAAGCTCCAGAAGTTCAAGCTCCGTCAGCCGTACTGGGGCGAACGCCAACGTCAGGTCAACTGACCCGGCGGCAGCGGACCACGCCGCGAAACGCGCGACACCGCTCGACCGTGGCGCCCTTCCCCTTGACGGGCGGCCGGCAGCATCGAGCGGCCGTCGCTCGGCGGTGCTGAGCACCGTCCGTGACGAACGACACCGTAGGTGGCCGGTCATCGGTCACCAAACCCCGACTCGGGTTACGGTCCCGGGATGCGCTTCGGAACGTTCTTCGCAAACACCGGTCCCTTGGCGGAGGGCCCCGTCGCCACCGCTTGCCTACAGGCGATGGAGAAGGCGGGCTTCGAGTCCGCCTGGACCGTCGAGCACGTGCTCGTACCGGTCGGTTACGAGTCCGAGTACCCCTACGCACGCTCGGGTCGGATGCCCGGCGGTGAGCACGTCCCGATCCCGGACCCGTTGATCTGGCTCGCCTTTGCGGCCGCGGTGACCGAGAAGCTCGTGCTCGGAACCGGGATCCTGATCCTCCCCCAACGCAACCCGGCGATCGCGGCGAAGGAGATCGCGACGCTCGATCTGCTCTCGGGTGGCCGTGTGCGCCTCGGTGTCGGTGTCGGCTGGTTGGAGGAGGAGTTCGACGCCTTGGGCGTTCCGTTCGCTGGTCGCGGTAAGCGGCTCGACGCCTACATCGAGGCGATGCGTGCCCTTTGGTCCGGCGAGGAGGTCACCCGCGATGACGGCTACCACGCCTGGGACCGGGTGGTGAGTCTGCCCTCCCCGGCTGCCGGATCCGTGCCGATCGTGATCGGTGGCCACACCGAAGCAGCAGCGAAGCGTGCCGGACGGCTGGGCGACGGGTTCTTCCCGGGCAAGGGGGAGCCACATGAGCTGGCCCACCTGTTCGCCGTGATGCGCGACGCGGCCGAGGAGGCCGGCCGGGACCCGTCGAAGATCGAGTTGACCGCCGGTTCGGCCGCCGTGGGTGGCGACGACCCTGTAGGGGCCGTCGAGGAACTGGCCTCGTTGGGGGTGACCCGGGTCGTCGTCCCGCCTCGTGCGTGGGACGCTGCGTCCGCCGCGGAGGCCTACGGAACCTTCGGCGAGAACGTCATCGCCCGCTGCGCCCACATCTGACGCCACCGGCGGGGAATCGACCGTCTCAGCTCCGGTACACGTCGATGACGTCACCGTTCACCACGAGGGACGGGAAGTACTCGGCGATGTGCATCGGGATGCGGACGCAGCCGTGGCT
>JAGQSN010000302.1 GCA_020439555.1 Acidimicrobiales bacterium
CGCTCAACGAGCGGTGAAGCTGAACGCCGCTTTGCTCCGCTCAACGAGCGGGTTGAGGTCCTGGAGTTCGTCAGGCTGACTGGGTCTGGAACTGGACTATCCCGGCGAAGTCCTCGGCCACCAGCGAGGCGCCGCCCACGAGTGCGCCGTCGATGTCGGGCTGCGCCATCAACTCTGCTGCGTTGGACGGCTTGACCGACCCGCCGTACTGGATCCGCACGGACGCTGCGGCGTCCGCGCCGGCCACCTCCGACACGACCGAACGAACCTTGGCGCACACCGCCTGGGCATCCTCGGCACTCGCGGTCTTGCCGGTGCCGATCGCCCAGATCGGCTCGTACGCGATCACGAGACCACCGACCTGTTCGGGTGAGATCCCGGCGAGAGCGGCTCGTACCTGCCCGGACACCTTCTCGTCGGTCCCGCCGGCCTCGCGCTCGGCGTCGGTCTCACCACAGCAGATGATCGGAGTCATCCCCCACTTCAGGATCGCGAGCGCCTTCTTGTTGACCATCTCGTCGGTCTCGCCGAACAGTTCCCGACGCTCCGAGTGGCCACAGATCACATAGGAGACGTTCAGCTTCGCCAGGAACGCGGGTGACACCTCACCGGTGAACGCGCCCTTCTCCTCCCAGTGGCAGTGCTGGGCACCCAGGGCGATCTCGAGCTCGTCGGCCTCGATGACTGTCTGCACGGAACGGATGTCGGTGAACGGCGGGTGCACCGAGACGTCCACGTCGTCGAAGTCCTCCTTGTGAAGGAGATACGTCAGCTTCTGGACCGTCTGGATGGCCTCGAAGTGGTTGTGGTGCATCTTCCAGTTGCCCGAGATCAACGGCTTGCGGGTGGCGTTCGCCATGACGTGGCTCCGTTCGTGGAGATCGATTGGGTTCGGGATCCGCCGGGGACGTGTAGGTCAGGAAACAGCGTTCGGGGCGGAGCGGAGCGCTTCGAGGCCGGGAAGGTCACCCTGCTCGATCAACTCCAGCGACGCGCCGCCACCGGTGGAGACGTGGTCGATGCGGTCGTCCAGACCGAACTGCGCGACCGCGGCCGCACTGTCACCACCTCCGACGATCGTGAACCCGCGGCACTCCGCCACGGCTTCGGCGACGGTGCGGGTCCCGGCCTCGAAACGTGGATCCTCGAACACGCCCATCGGGCCGTTCCACAGCACCTGGCGAGCCTCGCCGATCACGTCGGAGAACTCGGCCGCCGTGCCGGGACCGATGTCGAGCCCCATCCAACCGTCGGGCAGATCACGACCGAACTGGCGGACCTCGCCGCCGGCTTCGGGGTCGCCGATCTTGCCGCCGGGCCCGAGGGCAGTGACGTCCGACGGCAGGTGGATCGTCGCCCCGCTGTCGAGAAGCTTGCGGCACGTCTCGATCTGGTCGGTCTCGAGCAGCGACGCCCCGACCGAATGGCCCTGCGCGGCCAGGAACGTGAAGCACATCCCGCCGCCGATGATCAGACCGTCGACGACTTCGAGCAGAGCGTTGATGACGCCGAGCTTGTCGGACACCTTCGAACCGCCGAGGATCGACACGAACGGCCGACGGGGTTCGTTTCGGGCGCCGAGGAGCACCTCGACCTCCCGTTCGAGCAGCCTGCCCGCGGCCGACGGCAGCGTGCGCGGCGGGCCGACGATCGAGGCGTGCGCGCGGTGCGACGCGCCGAAGGCGTCGTTCACGTACGCGTCCTGACCTTCGACGAGTTTCGCCACGAAGGCCGGGTCGTTGCCCTCCTCGCCCGCGTCGTAGCGGAGGTTGTCGAGCAGTTCGACGCCCGGTGCGAGCTCGGAGAGAGCGGCCCGCACCGGGTCCATCGAGTACTTCGGGTCCGGCGTCCCCTTCGGGCGGCCGAGGTGGCTGCACGCCGTGACCGTCGCCCCGTGCTGTTGCAGCCACTGCAACGTGGGGAGCGCGGCCCGGATGCGGAGGTCGTCGGTGATGCGACCGTCCTGGATCGGCACGTTGAAGTCGCACCGGACCAGCACTCGCTTGCCGCTCAGGTCACCGAGGTCCTCGAGTTGGGGGACGCCGTTGATCATCGCGGGCTACTTGTTCGCGGCGCCGACGATCTTGGCGAGGTCTACGAGACGGTTCGAGTAACCCCACTCGTTGTCGTACCAGCCGAGCACCTTGACCAGGTTGCCCATCGCCATCGTGAGACCGGAGTCGAACGTGACCGAGTACGGCGCACCAACGATGTCAGACGACACGAGCGGCTCCTCGGAGTATCCGATGATGCCCTTGAGGCGACCGTCGGCGGCAGCGGCCTTGAACGCCTCGTTCACGGCTTCGACGGTCACGTCCTGCTTGAGGACGCCGGTGAAGTCCGTGATGGAGCCGGTCGGTACGGGGACCCGCAACGACGTGCCGTCGAGCTTGCCCTGCATTGCCTGGAGAACGAGACCGGTTGCCCGGGCGGCGCCGGTGGAGGTGGGCACGATGTTGATCGCTGCGGCACGGGCACGGCGGAGGTCGCTGTGGGGGCCGTCCACGAGCTGCTGGTCACCCGTGTAGGCGTGGATCGTGTTCATGAGGCCCTTCTCGACGCCGAACGCGTCGTCGAGGACCTTGATCATCGGGACGAAGCAGTTGGTCGTGCAGGAGGCGTTCGACACGACGATGTGGTTCGCCGGGTCGAAGGTGTCCTCGTTGACGCCGACCACGAAGGTGGCGTCCGCGTTCGTGGCCGGAGCCGAGACGATGACCCTGGGCGCGCCCGCTTCGACGTGGGCGGCCGCCTTGGCGCGATCGGTGAAGAAGCCGGTCGACTCGATGACGACGTCGACGCCGAGGTCACCCCACGGCAGCTTGGCGGGATCACGCTCGGCGAGGATCTTGATCTCGTCGCCGTCGACGGTGATACCGCCCTCGGAGACCTTCACCTCGCTGTCGAGGCGACCCATCACCGAGTCGTACTTGAGCAGGTGCGCCATCGTGTCGACCGAACCGAGGTCGTTCGCGGCGACGAAGTCGATGTCGGCGCCCTGCTGCTTCACGGCGCGGAAGAAGTTGCGGCCGATGCGGCCGAACCCGTTGATGCCGACGCGGATGGTCATTGGTGGTGGACCTCTCTGAGTTCTGGGACGACTGCCGGGCGGCTCAGCCGCCGCCCAGCGTGGGGGCCGAACCTAGTTGACCTCGCGGGGAGCGGCGAACGCCGCAGGCGCCTCCGGACGCCCCAGCGCCGCTACCTCGCTCAATGCCACCGCGAGCAGGGCCGGGTCGTGCTCACCGCCGCCCGGCATCGCCAGACTTCGTTCGACGGTCGTCCACCTCCCGGTGGAGGATCCGAGGTCCTCGCCGGTCGAATCGGGCCCCGAACGCGTCGGAGCCAGGACGATGTCGACCGGAATGTCGTGCGCCGACAGCACGTCGAGATGGTCTCCGAGGCTGAAACCAGCGGTCTCCGGGACCTGAGGAGCCAGGTTCGCCACGTAGACCCGTTGCGCCGAAGTGTCGTGCAACGCTCGCCGAACCTCTGGGACGATCGCCGCGGCCAGGACACTCGTGAAAAGGGAACCGGGCCCGATCACGACCTGGTCGGCAGCGAGGATCGACTCGCGCACCTGCGGCGGCGACGTCGCGTCCGCAGGTTCCAGTGCCACGTACCGTCGACCGATCGCGCGGGCTACCGCCACCTGACCGACGACACGCTTCGCACCGTCGCCGGCGTCGACCGCCTGGCCGGTGAGCTGGACCGGCCCGTCCGTGGCGGGCAGCACGACGCCCACGGCGCCGGTCATCCGGCCGACCTCTGCCAGCGCCGCCTGGAAGGAACCCAACCCGAAGGTGAGAGCGGCCAGCAGCAGGTTCCCGTAGGCGTGGCCCGACAGGCTGCCGGACTCCGGGCCGAACCGGTGCTCCAACTCGAGTCCGAGTTGCGAGTCAGTCGCTGCGAGCGCCCCTAGGCACCGCCTAGCGTCACCGGGGGCGGGCAGGATCGGGAACTCCTCGCGGAGCCGCCCCGACGAGCCACCGTCATCCGCGACCGACACGACAGCGGTCACCGACGCCGCATAGGTGCGGATGGCGCGCAGCGAGGCGGCGAGTCCGTGGCCCCCGCCCACTGCCACGACCGCACCGACCGGCGCAGGGATGGAACTGGCCGCCGACGTGTTCGAACCGCTGCCCGTCATGCCGGTTTCGCCACGTCTCGGTGCTGAACACGTGGAACATGACCTCGCGCCCGGAGGCGTCGGGCAACCTCCTCGGCCATCGCCACGGAACGGTGACGTCCGCCCGTGCAGCCGAAAGCGAGCGTCAGATAGGCCTTGCCCTCGGCCGCGTACGCAGGGAGAAGGATGTCGAACAGGCGGTCGAGTTCGTCCAGGAACGGTCCCGCCAACTCCGAGTCGAGCACGTAGTCGCGGACCGGTTCGTCCTGACCGGTCTGTGGCTGTAACTCCTCGACCCAGTGGGGGTTCGGCAGGAATCGACAGTCGAACACCGTGTCCACATCAGCGGGCAGACCGTGCTTGTAGCCGAACGAGACGACCGCCATCTGCATGCCAGGCGAGTCGCTCTCCTCCCTGAACAGGGCATCCACACGTCCGCGCAGTTCGTGGACGTTGAGGTCGCTCGTGTCGATCACCACGTCGGCTGCCGCTCGCAGCACGTCCATCCGCAGGCGTTCCTGTTCGATGGCGGCGCTGAGCAGGTCGTCAGCTCCGGACGGGTGGCGACGACGCGTGCTCTCGTAGCGGCGGATGAGCACGTCGCTCCGAGCGTCCAGGAACAGGACGCGGACACGGTCCCCTGCCTTGCGCAGGGATTCGATCATCTCGACCATCTCTTCGGCATCTGATGCCGAACCCATGACCACCGCCACCCGACTGACCGGAGAGCGGGGCTGGACGTTCAGTTCCCCCACCTTCGGGATGAGCGACACGGGCAGGTTGTCGATCACGAACCAGCCGTGATCCTCGAAGAAGTCCGCCGCCGTGGTGCGCCCCGCCCCCGACAAGCCCGTGATCATCACGTAATCGGTCACCACGCGATCCTACGGCCCGCCGGGGCGATGCTTCGCCCGGCGTGTCGGAGGTTTCGACTCCGCGGCGCAAGCGCCGCTCCGCTCAACCATCGAAGGACCACCACCACCGACGGTTGAGCGAAGCGCAGCGCAGTCGAAACCACCACCACCGACGGTTGAGCGAAGCGCAGCGCAGTCGAAACCACCACCGCTGGTTGAGCGGAGCGGAGCGGAGTCGAAACCACCACCGACGGTTGAGCGGAGCGGAGCGGAGTCGAAACCACCACCGCTGGTTGAGCGGAGCGGAGCGGAGTCGAAACCACCACCGACGGTTGAGCGAAGCGCAGCGCAGTCGAAACCTCGGCCGTCAGGCGCGGCGGGAACGTAGGTGGCCCGCCACCACTCCCAGGACGCACACGGTCGTGTACACGCCGACCACTGACCACACGAGCGGGTCGAGTGTCTTGTCCAGGTAGCGGACGTAGCCGATCCCGGCGGCGAACGCGCCGGGGGCCGACAAGGCCATCTGCCGTACCGGCGAGTAGCGGACCAGCCGAAGGTTGTCGAGAACGAACTCCACGACACCGGCCAGCGGGAACAGCCACAGAACCCACGCGTCGAGGCCCTGCGGCCACCAGGAACCGAGCGACACGGCGATGCCGGTCACGAGCGCCACCGGATACAGGACCAGGCATCGTCGGCAGATGTGAAGCCCTCCGACGACTGCGCACCGGTCGTAGTCGGACGGCCAGTGGTGCGACAGCCACATAGGCGTGTCGGCGATCGGCGGCTCGTCGTCGAAGCCGTCGGACCAGTCGGGCCGGCCCGGTTCGCGTTCGTCGAACGGCGGCACCTCAGCGCGCCTCACGTTCGGCGACGAGCACCAGCAGCCGCGGAACCGAGGCGGCGGACCGGTACGCGGGTGCCCGTTCGAGGAATCCCTCCGGCGGACGAGGTTCGAGCATCCTGCGCAGCACGAGACCGGCCTCGGACATCGCGTTCACGTAACGGCTCATCGGCCGGTGGATGAACGGGATGAACACGTCCTTCTCCACCTCCTCGACCGTCTCGTCCTCGTCGAGGTAGGGGCCGATGCGCCAGTAGTGCTCGGGTGGGTCGACGGTGAAGTCGTCGACCCACCCGCTGCCGGGGGTCTGGAGCAACGGGTGGTTCAGGAAGAAGGCGAAGCGACCGCCGGGACGCAGCACCCTGGCGACCTCGTCGATCGCGTCGTCGACGGCCTCGATGTGTTCGAACACGAGACAGGCGACCACCGCGTCGAACGAGGCGTCCGGGAACGGCAGCGAGTCGGCCCCAGCCCTGGCGAAGTGCGCTCCCCCGCCTCGACGGTCGGCCTCGACGATCTGGTTGGAGGTCGGGTCGATTCCGACGACCAGCGAAGCCCCGCCGTCCACGGCAAGTCGGGCAACCTGACCTTCACCGGTTCCGACGTCGAGGACACGCTCGTAACCGGCGAGCAGATCCGCAGCCAATGGGAGGATCTGCTCCTCGTACTCGGGATCGGCACCGCCGGTGAAGCCGTCCTGCCACCAGGAGGCGTGCGTCTCCCAGAGGTCCAAGTCGTCTGCCACGGATCCAAGCTAGGCGGACCGGTGTGCAGCGCCGCGCAGGCAGTCGTTTCGACTGCGCTGCGCGCCGCTCAACGACCGGCTACCCCACCCCGAACGTTGAGCAAACGCCAGCGAGTCGTAACGCGACCCCCCCCGAACGTTGAAGATCAGAAGAGCGGCGGGA
>JAGQSN010000303.1 GCA_020439555.1 Acidimicrobiales bacterium
TGATGGGCTTCCCCCAGGAGGACCGCAAGAAGATCTTCAACTGGTCGAACCAGATGATGGCCTACGACGACCCCGACTTCGAGGTGGAGCCGGCAGTCGCAGCCGCGGAGATCCTCGGGTACGCGATGACCATCGGCGAGGAACGTCGTGCCTGCCCGGCCGACGACATCATCACGAAGCTCGTGAAAGGTGCGGACGACGACACCCTCACCTCCGAGGAGTTCGCCTGGTTCATTCTGATCCTCGCCGTCGCGGGCAACGAGACGACCCGGAACGCGATCAGCCACGGGATGCACGCGTTCCTGAACAACCCGGACCAGTGGGAGCTCTACAAGGCCGAACGTCCGGCGACGACGGCCGACGAGATCGTGCGTTGGGCGACCCCGGTGGTCATGTTCCAGCGCACGGCGTTGGAGGACAGGGAGATCGGCGGTCAGTTGATCAAGGCCGGGCAACGCGTCGGTGTCGTCTACTCGTCGGCGAACTTCGACGAGACGGTGTTCGAGGATCCGCACCGATTCGACATCACCCGTGACCCGAACCCGCACGTCGGCTTCGGCGGCGGCGGAGCGCACTTCTGCGTCGGGGCGAACCTCGCACGGGTCGAGATCAACCTGATGTTCAACGCGATCGCGGATCACCTTCCCGACATCCGTCAACTCTCGGAGCCGACGAGGCTGCGTTCCGGTTGGCTGAATGCTCTGAAGGACTACCAGGTGGCATACACCTGACGGTTTCCGCCCGGTCAGGGGGAGGGGCGGGGCGATGACGGTCGGTCCCAGGCGGGCCGGCCGTCATCGCGTCCGAAAGGCTCCCGGCGATCGCTCGCCCGCTTCAGTTCCCTGATGTGTCCTTCGTCCGACTCTTCGGAGTCTCGGATCCCGTGGTCGCCTTAGCGGTCGCGGACGTCGGCGCCTTGCCCATGTCGTAACGGTCCCTCACCGAGCTACCGGCGCAGTGCCCACCGTCCTTGCCGGACTGCCGGCCGAGTTCATCGTCGAGCACCGGGGTCGCCGCGCTGAACACGCCCCACGGGCTCTCGCAACCAGGAACCACCCAGGCATGACTCATCCAGCCCGCGATCGCGTTGAGCTTGAAGCCACCTCTGGCCTTGCACTCCTCCTCCGACAGCGTCGTGTCGCCGACGATCACGCCACCTCTCATGCACAGTCCGACGTGCCGGTGGTAGTGGTCGTTCTCCCCGGTGAACCCCTGGGTCGGTTCGAGCTCCGGTGATCCCATCAGGTAGTAGCTGAGGCCGACGACACTGGCGTCCGGTCCGTCACCGTCGTAGAGGACCATCTCGGGCTTGTCGACCTCGAAGCGGGAGTCGAGGTAGGAGAAGTTGATGTAGTGGGCACCGATACCGGGCAGGTAGTAGGTGACCCGCTTGTAACCCGCGTTGATCGCGTCCTGGGCGGTCGGCAGCGCGAGCGCCGCCTTCCGGGCCTTGGCCAGCTCGTTGGACAGGCGGGCACAGTCGGTCTTCCACGTGAGGGCCGTCCAGGCGTGCGGGCCTGCGTGGCCGCCGTGACCCTCGTCGGGGTTGGCCGAGTCGTGCGGGTGGCCCACCTGGCCGGTGCTGCGCATCCAGTAGAGCCAGGCGTCGTAGTCGCGGTCGCTCGCGTGTGCGAGGTCGGCGATGAGCTTCCCTGCGGCCGCCTCGCCTTTCCCGGCGGCCTTGGTGGAAGCGACGAGCAGGTCGAGTCCGACCGAACCGCGGCCCCGTGTCGGGTCCGGTTGGGTGGTCGAGGTGACGGCCGGGACGACCGCAGCTGCGGCGGCGCCGTGGGTGTGGCCGTCATTGTGGCCGCCGCTGCTCGTCGCGGCGGCTGTGGCGGTGGTACTACCCATCGACATCTGCCCACCCGCGTAGGTGTCGATCCCCAGAGTCTTGGTCTCCTCCCAGTAGCCCTTCGAGTTGAAGCCCTTGTCGCACCGCTTTGCGTCGATGCTTTGCATCTGGGCCGTGTGGGCGTCCACCGGTGCGGCGGGTTCGGAGTGGGTGTGGTTGGCTGCCTCCGGCGACGTGACGGCGAAGGTGGCGAGCGCAACGGCGCCAATCGCGGCCACGGCGGGGATGACGGGGGCGACCCGCTGTCTGGCGTCACCAAGGAGGAGCCTGACGGAGACGACGACGACGCCGACCTCCAACGCCGCGCACAGGGCATCGACGACGCCGAGGTCTTCGGCCTCGTGGGCGTGGACTCCGAAAGGGAGACCGATCGTGCGACTCCACACCCACGCCCCCAGGATCGCCGCGGTTCCGAGCGCCGTCACGGCGTAGAGGGCCTTGCTGCCGCGTCGGGCGAGGATCAACGCAGCGACACCGATCTGGAACCAGCCGGCTATGGCGAACAGGATCGGTTCGACGTCGGATTCGGCGTGGGCGGGAACCATCGCGAAGTGGATCGCGCCCGCGGCGGCCGAGAGCGCCGCTACCGCCCAACCCAACTCCAGTCCCATCCTGTCGTTCGGTGAGTCGTCGGCTTCGAGTTCCGCGGCAGTTGACGTGCTGGCCATCGTGGTTCCCCTTGGCATGGTCGGCCGCCGAGCGGCAGGCGTGTTCCCCGTCACACCATGGTAGGGAGATTGCACCCACCGTGCAGGAACCGTGGGAAGGGGGCCGAACGAACAGCCCGCGTCTAGGCGTGGGTGCTGCGGAGGGCGCGCTTGTCCAGCTTGCCGAGGGCGTTGCGTCCGAGGTCGTCGACGAGGCGGATCTCCCGGGGGCACTTGAACCTCGACAGGCGTTCCTCACACCAGGACTGGAGGTCCGACCCGTTCGGGGGGTCCGACGCGTCGGCGGGGACGACCAGGGCGACGAGGACCTCGCCGAGGTCTTCATCGGGTATTCCGACGCCGGCGACATCCGCGACCTGAGGGTGGGCGGCGAGGACCTGTTCCATCTCGGCCGGATACACGTTCACGCCGCCGGTGACGACCATGTCGGCGAACCGGTCCGTCACGTACACCCAGCCGTCCTCGTCGACGCGACCGATCTCTCCGAGGGTGAACACCCCAGGAGAGACGTGTGCTGCGGCGGTCCGCTCCGGGTCGCCGTGGTAGACGACACCGCGGCCAGTCGTGTCACGGAAGCAGAGCCGCCCTTCGGTGCCCGCCGGGACGGGGTCGCCATCGTCGTCGAGGACCAGCGCTTCGTACGGTGGGACCGACCGGCCGACCGAGCCCGGGTGGTCGAGCCATTCGTCGCTGGTGATCCGGCAGGTGACGCCGACCTCGGTGGCGCCGTAGGCCTCCAGGAACACGGGCCCCCACCAGTCGATCATCGCTCGCTTCACCGGAATCGGACAGGACGCACCGGTCTGGAACACGAGGCGGAGAGTCGACACGTCCGCAGCGGTCCGGGTGGCTTCGGGCAGGGCGAGCAGACGGCTCATGTGGGTGGGAACCAACGTCGTCGACGCGATCTGCCAACGCCCGATCGCCTCCAGGGTGCGGGTCGGGTCGAAGCGGTCGAGGATGCCGATGGGGGTGCCGGCGGTGAGGGTCCGCACCGCGTTGAGGGGACCCGTGTGGTGCAACGGGGCGACCACCAGGTGGCGTCCCAGGCCGCTGAAACGGTTGGCGGCAGCGGCCTCGACGAACTCCGTCCACGAGTCGCGACGAGGGAACACGTTAGGGGGCAGTTCCGTTGCCTTCGGGCGGCCGGTGGTCCCCGAGGTGAACAGCAGATTCGGCGGGATGGGGCGGTCATCGGCCGGAGGACCCCCCGGCGCCGATG
The DNA here is from genome assembly GCA_020439555.1 of Acidimicrobiales bacterium. Lineage (GTDB taxonomy): Bacteria > Actinomycetota > Acidimicrobiia > Acidimicrobiales > Iamiaceae > Aquihabitans. The sequence goes on from JAGQSN010000303.1 coordinate 3,746, forward strand.
CCAGCCAGTCGTCCCACGAGTCCCAACTCACGGTCCGGCAGTCCTCGACCATCTGCGCTGCCTCGCTACCTCGGACGGAGGTGGCCGGCCCGCTGATGACCAGTCCGACGTCTCCGACCTCGAGTTGGTAAGCGACCTCGGGTGCCGCCAGGTGAGAGTTCACGGCCACGACCGAAGCGCCCGCCCGCATCGCCCCGACGTGCGCGAGCACGGCCTCGCCGGCATTCTCCGCGAACACGGCGACCCGGCGCCCCTCGTCGAGAGAATCCCTGATGAGGTTCGCGATCCTGTCGATCACGTCCCACGCTTCGTCGACCGACCAGGCTCGTCGAGCGTCGACCACGAGACTCCCGGTCGCGTCAGGCAGCGGAGGGTCTTGTCGTCGATCTGAGTCGGGCCGCCCGTCGGAACTTCCTTGCCTCACCAGCAGAACCGTAGCGACGACGGTGACGATCGCTCGTCTTCCGCTTGCCTCATCGGACCGCCTTGGTCATGCTCCGAAACCGACGACGGGCACCGGCGTGGTCGACCGCGTGATCGGGGGGACACCGAGTTGGCCGTGCCTGTTCGCTCCCCAACAGGCAATGGACGAGTCGCTCCGGACCACGCAGGCATGGGCGTTCCCGGCTGATAGCCGAGTGACCCCATCGAGACCGGTCACGTCTACCGGAGTCGAGGAACTGTTGGTCGAAGCGTTGCCCAGTTGACCGAACCCGTTGTGACCCCAGCAGGACACGGCGCCTCCCGTTCGAACAGCGCACGTGAAGGACTCTCCGGCGGAGACTGCAGTGGCGTCCGCGACCCCTGACACCTGGACGGGGGAGTGCGAGTCGGTCCTGTAACCGTCGCCGAGCTGGCCGTTCAGGTTGCTGCCCCAGCAGGACACCAAGCCGCCAGGTCGCACCGCGCAGGTGTGGTGGGCCCCGGCGTCGATGGATACGGCGTCCTCGATCCCGGTGACCGGGACGGGAGTGGGGGAACTCGTGGTCGAACCGTTGCCCAAGCCACCGAATGCGTTGTAGCCCCAGCAAGCGACCGAGCCACCGGCACGAAGGGCACATGTGTGCGCGCCGCCGGCGGTTATGGCGACCGCGTCGTCGATGCCGACGACTTCCACGGGAGTCTTCGAGTTCGTCTTGCTCCCATTCCCCAGCTGTCCGGACGTGCCGACGCCCCAACACGACACCGTTCCGTCCGTTCGCAGGGCACACGTGTGGCTTCTACCTGCTTGCACCGCCGAGGCGTTGGATATGCCCAGCACCGTCACGGGTGTCGAGGAGTCGGTGGTGGAGTTGTTGCCGAGGGTGCCGAAGTCGTTGTTCCCCCAACACGAGATGCTGCCACCGGCACGGAGCGCGCACGAGTGCTCGAGGCCGGTGGTGACAGCGGTCGCGTCGCCGAGGGCTGTCACCGTGACGGGGGCCGTCGAGTCGGTCATCGACCCGTTGCCGAGTTGACCGGAGGAGTTGTAGCCCCAACACGACACGGTGCCCCCTGCACGCAGCGCGCAGGTGTGATTGCCGCCGGCGACGACGGACGTTCCGTCGTCGATCCCGGTGCCGCTGACCGGCGTCGGAGAGTTGATGCTGATGCCGTTGCCGAGTTGGCCGTAGTAGCCGGCGCCCCAACAGGAGATCGTGGCGCCGCTTCGGACGGCGCAGGTGTGGGAGGCGCCCGCGCTGATGAAGCTCGCGTCTCCGACACCGGTCACCGCGACCGGGGTCGGGGACTTGGCAGTGGTCCCGTTACCCAGCTGGCCCTGGTCGTTCGCACCCCAGCAGTAGGTCGCGCCTTCTTCGCTAATCGCACACGTGTGGTAGCTCCCGGCCGTGACCGAAACGGCGTCCGTGATGCCGGTGACGGCCACGGGGCTGTGAGCGTCCACTTGGGTTCCGTTGCCGAGCTGTCCGTTCCAGTTGTTCCCCCAGCACGACAGTTCGCCCGTCGAAAGGAGTGCGCATGTGTGAAGGTCACCGGCTGTCAGGTCCTCGACGTTCGACAGGCCCGGCACGGGAACGGGCACCATGGAACCCGTAGTTGTTCCGTCGCCGAGTTGGCCGCTCAGATTCCTGCCCCAACAGACGAGCGAACCCCCGGAGCGGAGCGCACACGTGTGCCAGGCACCGGCTGCAACAGCTACGGCGTCCGTCAGCCCGACGACAGTGACGGGCGCTGTCCTGAGCGTCGTCGTGCCGTCACCGAGTTCTCCGAAGGTGTTGTCGCCCCAGCAGGCCACGGTGCCGTTCGAACGGAGGGCGCACGTGTGGCCGTTCCCCGCCGTTATCGAGATCGCGTTCGCGAGGCCGGTCACCTCGGTGGGGACCGAGGATCCCTCGGGCGTTCCGTTGCCCAGCGCACCGGTCTCGTTGTTTCCCCAGCAGGACACCGTGCCTCCGCTCCTGAGGGCACAGGTGTGGTCGGTGCCTGCGGTGACCGCCGTGGCGTCGGAGATCCCGATGACCGTCAACGGGGTCGCGGAGTCGTTGCTGCCGCTGTGTCCCAGTTGACCGGAGAGGTTTGCTCCCCAGCAGGAGACGGTGCCGTTCGAACGGAGCGCACAGGTGTGGTAGCCGCCCGCGTCCACCGAGACCGCGTCGGGCGGAGGCGCGGCGTAGGGGAGGCCCGTGGTGAGAACCGTGGTACCGGTCCGAACATCACCGCTCGTCACGGTGAAGTCGGTCGGGACTGGTCCACCCAGGTAGTTCCAGGCGTCCCCGTCGTCTGCCGGGAGGATGACGATCCGATAGGTGCCGGGGGAGGAAGCCTCGACCTGGAAGGAACCGTCGAGCTCGGTCGATCCGGTCGCGACGGCGGTCGAGTTCGTGCTGTCGATGACCGCGACGATGACGTTTCCGGCGGGCGTGCCGTCAGCGTTGACCACGGTTCCCGACAAGAACCCGGCCGCGGCGAGCTGCGCGTCGGCATTCGTAGGGCTGCTGGTTGTGAGTTGGAGGGTCTGGGCCGTGGCCCAGGACGTCGCGTTCGGCCACCACTTGTCGCCGAGGCGTACCCGGTAGCTTCCTGCCGTCAACGCCGACTCATGGAACGTGTACCGGCCGAGGATGTCCGTCTCGGTCCGTGCCACCAACGTCGGGGACGTGTCCCGGTACACCTCGACGGCAACACCGCCGAGCCCATTTCCGCCCGGGGTCGCGACGGTACCCTGCAGCATCACCGGAGTGGCGTCGCACGCGGTGAGGACACCGGCCACCACGAAGATGATGCTCGCCAGCACGAAGCCCGATCGCGACAGGTTCCGTGCGGACCGACTGGTCGTCGGGACTGAGGAACAACTCATACTGGTCACCACCCGTCGTAGGAGCGGACTCGCCGCCCTTTGTTCGCCCTGGGGTCGACCGAACGTCCGTCGGTAGACCATGTCGCCAGCGAAGGCCTACACGGGTCCCGAACAGGTGTCAACCGTCGCTGTGTTGGCATCTCGGCGCGGTGCATGGTCGCCGGGGGTGTGACGACCTCGATTCTCGAAGGAGGTGATTCCCTGTGCTTCGATCCGGGTCAGGGGCCGAAGCCGACGACTCCGACCGGCGTCGACGAGGAGTCATTGGTTCCGTCCCCGAGTTGACCATTGTTGTTGAAGCCCCAGCAGGAGATGCGTCCGGCGTAACGCCGGACGCAAGAGTGATACGTGCCGGCAGCGGCCTCGGCCCCGTCGCTGAGTCCGGTTACCGCCACCGGACTCGACGAGCCGTTCCAGGTCCCGTTGCCGAGTTCGCCGAGTGGGCCGGACCCCCAGCAGAAGACCGAACCGTTCGTTCGGCTGGCGCACGTGTGAACGCTGCCGGCGGCGAGGCTCGACATGCTGGTGAGGCCGCTGACGTTCACCGGGGTGTACGACTCGACCGTGTTCCCGTCGCCGAGTTGGCCGAGGGTGTTGCCGCCCCAGCAGGAGATCGTCCCCGTGGCGTGGAGTGCGCAAGTGTGGAGCGCGCCTCCCGAGATCTGCGTGGCATCGGTGATCCCCGTGACCGTCACCGGTACGTTCGAATCGGTGTTGTGCCCGTTACCGAGTTCACCGTCTTCGTTCCAGCCCCAGCAGGACACCGTCCCGCTCACGTGGATCGCGCAAGTGTGCGAGTCACCGGCCGAGACTGCTGTCGCGTCCAGCAGTCCCGAGACTGAAACGGGTGTCGCCGAACCGTTGCCGGTGGTCCCGTTACCCAGTTGTCCCTCCAGGTCCTCACCCCAGCAGGAGACGGACCCGCCCGCGTGGAGTGCACAGGAATGGGAGAAGCCAGCGGTCACGGCTACTGCATCGGTGATGCCGGTGACGGTCACCGGTGTCGACGCCGTGTTGTACGTACCGTCACCGAGCTGACCCGATGAGTTGTCGCCCCAGCAGGAGACGGTTCCGTCCGCATGGGCAGCGCACGCGTGATGGTTGCCGACCGTCACGTTGACTGCGTCGGTGATGCCGGTGACGGTCACAGGTGTGGAGGAGGAGGCCTCGTTCCCGCCGTCGCCGAGTTCATGGGTCTCGTTCTCCCCCCAGCATTCGACCGTCCCAGAGGGACCGAGGGCACAAGTGAACGTGTCTCCGCCACCAATGGTGGTTCGTCCGTGGTCCGCCGGTCCGTACGGCAGGCCGGAAGTGAGGAGGATCGGGCCGACGAAAACCCGTCCGTCGGTGACCAGGTACTCCTTCGGCGTGTCGCCGCCGATGTCCTGCCATGAGTCCGGGTCAGATGCCGGTACCAGGGCGGCGGTGTAGGTGCCTGCGGTGACGACTTCCACGGAAAAGGTGCCATCACTGCCGGTCGTCCCGCTCGACACGGTGTTTCCTTCGGAATCATGCATCAGAACGAGCACGCCGACGGCCGGGGATCCGTCGGGATTGACGACCCGGCCGTTCAGCGACCCGACGGAGTGCATCTGCT
>JAGQSN010000304.1 GCA_020439555.1 Acidimicrobiales bacterium
CCTCCTCGCCGGGGATGCCGGCGATCACGATCTCGCCCTCGCGGGCCTCGGACTGTGACCGTGCGATCACCAGGTCCCCATCGAAGATCCCCTTGTCGATCATCGAGTCCCCGCGAACGGTCAGGGCGAACAGGTCACCGTCTCCCGTGAAGTCCGCCGGTACGGGGATCGTCTCCTCGATGTTCTCCTGGGCGAGCACGTCCGTGCCGGCGGCGACCTCGCCGACCAGCGGCACGTGGCGCACCGGGCGACGCTCCACGGCCGCGCCTGACATCGGATCGAACCTGACCTCGATGGCGCGGGGCTTCGTGGGGTCGCGGCGCAGGTAGCCGAGGCGTTGCAGCGTGGAGAGGTGGGAGTGGACGGTGGAGGGGGAGCCGAGGCCGACGGCTTCGCCGATCTCGCGGACCGACGGCGGGTAGCCGCGCTCCCGCATCGATTCGTCTATGCAGTCGAGGATCTGGCGCTGGCGGGCGGTGAGCGACTTGGCCATGAATGTCCCTTCGTGCCGGGCGGTCGACCGGCCACTCGCTCAAACGTAACATCGCGCGTCTGTTCGGGCAAACATTTGTTCGTCGAACACTTGACTGGGAACGGGTGTTCGGTGTGAACTCTGCGAACGGACGTTCGACGAACGGATGTCCGCCTGGTCGCCGGATCGACCGTCCGAACTGTCAGACCCCCTGAGGAGGATGGGCACATGACCGCAGCCCTGACGCCGAACGCCACGTCGCATCGTCCGCAACTCCGTCTCGTTCCCACCGGGGACGACGTGGTCGAGCCGTTCGACCTCACCGGCTGGGCGGTCTCGGCAGCCGCGCTCCTCCTCGTCGTGATGGTGGCCCTCAGCGCTCTCGCTCTGGGCAGAGGGGCCTTCTGGGACCTCGCGCCGGACAGAGCCGCTCCTGCTGCCGGGGCGACGATCACCGCTCGGCCGGGGGACACGTTGTGGAGCATCGCCCACAGGGTGAAGCCCGATCAGGACGTCCGTGCATTGGTGGACGACCTCGTCGCTCTGAACGGCACGGTGATCCAGCCGGGCCAGGAGATCCGGCTGCCGCTTCGCCCTTGAGCCGACCGGCAGGCCCGGTTTCGGCTCGCGCGTCTCGGCTCTTGGGGGTCCCGGTGGCGCGGTAGCGTCTCGGCCGTGCGCTGCCCCGGATGTGGAAGCTTCGAGGACAAGGTGATCGATTCACGCCAGTCCGAGGACGGCTCCACGATCCGTCGACGGCGCTCCTGCCTCGTCTGCCAGCACCGATTCACGACGTTCGAGCGCCTCGAAGAGGTACCGCTTCTCGTCGTCAAGCGGTCCGGTGAACGTGTCCCGTTCGACCGTTCGAAGGTGATCGCTGGTCTCGTGGCGGCGGCAAAGGCCCGTCCTGTCGAGGACGCACAGCTCCAGGACCTCGCGACGGCGGTCGAGGAGGAGCTGAGGCTTCGGGGTGGCGATGTTCCATCGAGCGAGATCGGTCGGGTGGTGCTCGACAGGTTGCGTGAGCTCGACGTGGTGGCGGCCGTTCGCTTCGCCAGCGTCTACAAGGAGTTCGACGACCTCGCGGACTTCGAGCGGGAGCTCAGCGAGTTGACGCGGACAGTCCTCACGAAGGCGACAGAGCCGAAACGCCAGTGATCTCGGCGGTCGGTCCGCCGTCGCCCGACTATCTGTCGGAGCGGACTCGAGCCCTGACGTAGCGGGCGAGGAGGACCCCTTCGTGCTCCCAGAGGTGGGCGAGGCTCAGCGGGAGCACTCGTTCCGGGGCGCCGCTCACCAACCGAGCGCTGCCGCCCCCGACCAGCGCGGGGGAAGTCGTCAGATCGAGTTCGTCGACGAGGTCGGCTCCCAAGAAGGCACCGTTGAGGCTCGGGCCGCCCTCCACCAGGACGACCTGGGCGCCCGAACCGTGCAGATGGGCGAGGATCTCCCCGGGCGCGACCGACGTGCCGCTGCACACGACGACCTCGGCTACCGATGAGAGCCGGTCGAGACGGCCGGGATCGGCCGTCTCGCAGGTGAACACGAGCGGCCGCTGCGAACCGCCGGTGAACATGGCGCTACGAGGGTCCAGGTCGAGGGAGCGGGACACGACCGCCAGGCGAGGAAGCGGTTCCTGGCCACGGGCGACGCGCGCTCGCTGGTTCTCCTCGGACGTGCGGGGAGGCCCGTAGCCCTCGGCTCGGACGGTTCCGGCTGCGGCGACGACGACGTCGGCGACCGCTCTGATCGCCGAGAAGACCGCCCGGTCGGCATCTCCACCGAGTGAGCCGGACAACCCGTCCACTGCGGTGGCGCCATCGGCGCTGGCCACCATGTTCACCATCACCCATGGGCGGCCGGCCGGCGGCGGTCTGTCCGCAGCCGCGTGTGCCGTCACCGGATCTACGTGATCCATGGGTCGGGGGAGCAGTTGCCGCATCCCCGGCACGGTAGCGGTGCCGTTCCGGTCCCGGTCATCCACCGCCATGTGGATGACCGCTGGGGAAATCCCCCCGAAATTCACAGGGTTGTTCCCCTTACGTTCCACAGGGCGGACTCCGTAAGTTGTCATTCGGTTACAGCGAGCACCGGTCGGGTGACCGGAACAAGTGGTGTGGGGACTTCCCGGACAGGCCCTCGGGTCAGAAGGGGAGCGACGACGTGAGGGAGCGAGCAAAGGCGTGCCGGTTTCGACTTCCTTCGACCTGCGATCCCGGCCGGTGCTCGGTGGGCCACACGGTGGCCCTCGACGGGGTGAACACACTCCGGATTTCTCGGCGGTGACCGTTGACACGACTGTAGTTACCGTGATGTAGTTTGGCTCCTACATCTTGTGGTCGAGGCGTCGAAGGGACGGTGCTGAGCCACAACCAGTAGTGGCCCGCGCGACCCGCAGTGACGCCGGTCACCAGCCACGCACAGCTTCACTCAACCCTCCGAATCGCCTTCCGAACCAGGAGTTCGCACACATGTCCATCGCCCCCGAGCAAACCGGCATCGACATCCGACGGCACTTCACGACCGAAGGCGTTCATCCCTACGACGAGGTCGAGTGGGAACGTCGTGACGCGCGGATCACGAACTTCCGGGACGGCTCGGTCGCCTTCGAGCAGCTCGACGTGGAGTTCCCGGTCTCGTGGTCGTTGAACGCGACCAACATCGTCGCCCAGAAGTA
>JAGQSN010000305.1 GCA_020439555.1 Acidimicrobiales bacterium
GAGCTGGCCTACGACGCTCGCTCCCGCAGCCGTCGGCTCGTCCCGGAACTGGCGGGCGCCGTCGGGGTCAGCGGTGCCGTCGCGCTCGTCGCCCTGGCGGGCGGGGCCTCATCCTCGATTGCCACGGCAGCATGGCTCCTGCTCGCGGCACGTGCCTTGACCTCCATCCCGACGGTTCGCGACCAGGTGGCGGGCCTCCACGGGCGCCCTCGTGATCGGCGCCGGATCCTCCTTTTCGACGGGATGGCGCTCGCGACCGCGGGCGTCGCCGTCGTCGTAACCAGAAGCGCGCTCCTCGGCGCCGCGACGATCGTGGCTGTGATCGCGGTACAGCACCTTCTCGAGTTCTGGCCCGCACCGCGCGCCGCGATCCTGGGAGCACGGCAGTCCATGCTCGGCGGCGTGCTCGTCATCGCCGCCGCGATCGGGCTCGGAATCGGCTGACCAACCACCGGAAAACAACCATGGACGATGAGGCAGAACGCATTGGCGTGGTCGAGAAGGTCGAGGCCAACGCACTGTGGCGGACCCTCCCGGCGAGCGCTCTCGCCGAGCACATCGTCTCGCAGCACCATGACTACCTCCGGCGCGAACTGCCGGCGCTCGGCACCCTGGCCACCAGGGTGAAGGCGGCGCACCGACCCCACCATGGCGAGCTCAACGAGGTCGAGGCGCTCGTCTTGGACCTTCGCCGCGATCTCGACGCCCACCTCGCCCGCGAGGAACAGATTTTCGCCGACCTCCTGCGAGAAACGACGGGCGCGGCGGGGTCCCCAAGGGCCGTGCTCGCATCGATGATCCAGGAGCATGCACAAGTCGAGGGGCTCCTGGAAACGCTGCGCCAGGTAACCGGCGACTACGAGTTCCCCTCCGGTGCCGATGAGGATTATCGCGACCTCTATCGACGCCTCGAACGATTCGAACGAGATATGCGCCTGCACACCCAGAAGGAGGAGCAGCGCCTGTTCCCCCTGCTCCTCGAGGAGTCCTCGGAGGAACCATGGACCACCTGATCATCTACGGAGATTTCAATTGCCCGTTCTCCGCGCTTGCGTCGCAGCGGGCGATCGACCTGGTCGACCGCGCCCGTGCGACGGTCGATTGGCGAGCGGTCGAGCACGATCCGGCCATCCCCAACGGCGGCGTCCTCGTCGAGGGCGAGGTCGCCGCAGGATTCCGTCAAGAGCTCGACCACGTGCGCTCGCTCCTGAGGGAAGGCGAGCCGGACGTGCTCCGACTACCGACGCGGCAGGTGAACACCCGGCGAGCGACGGTCCGCTACGCCGGCACGCCGATCGAGCAACGTCCAGGAGTTCGTCAGGCCTTGTTCGCAGCGCACTGGAGCCGTGGTGATGCCATCGACGACGACCACGTCCTCGATCGGATCGGTGCCGGGACTCCCAACAGATCGACGGCGGAGACCTGGGCGCTCGACTGGCGGCAGGCAGACGCCGTCACCGTGCCGGTCCTCGTGCTTCCCGACGGGTACCGGTCGCGCGGCCTCGGCGCCCTCAAACGCCTGGCCGCCATGATCGGATGACCTCGTCGACACTCGGACGGTCGGTGCTCACGGCTGGCATCCACCCCCCTCAGGGAGTGATGTCGATGGCTCGGAAGGAGCCGCCATCGCTTCGAGCAGACAGAGCCGTCAGCCACCGTGGACACCGCCGACGCCTTCGCTGGCGATGATTGACTGGAACCACCTGGCGACCTCGACGAGCGTGGTGTCCTCCAACATCTCTGGCGTCCAGTCCGGCTCGTCGCCGAGGTCTCCGATCGTGCGCTCGCACATCTCGTCGGCCACGACGTTCCATAGGTGGTGCAGCGAGAGATCGTCGGCATGACCGACCGATCCGAGGGTCACCTCAGCCGCGGCATCGAGAGCAAGGTCCGGTGCGAGGAGGTCGGCGAGAACTTCGAGGACGGAGCCAGTATCGGGGGGCTCCCAGACCTGGTGGGTCTCGGCAGGCACGTCAACACTCAGGTGCGGTCACCGGTAGACGACCGGCATGGTCTTGATCCCGTTGAGCCATCCCGAGCGCAGCCGGCGTTGAGGGCCGGCAGGCCGGATGTCGGGAAGATGATCAGCGATGGCGCCGAAGAGGAGGTCGATCTCGAGGCGTGCC
>JAGQSN010000306.1 GCA_020439555.1 Acidimicrobiales bacterium
GATGTCCCCGGACTGTACGCAGCGGCCGACGTGTTCTCGATGGCCTGTCGCAACAGATGGTTCGGCCTCGAACAAGAAGGCTTCGGCATCGTTTTCCTCGAGGCCGCGGCGTGTGGCGTCCCCCAGGTGGCCGGCGACAGTGGCGGTGCGGCCGAGGCGGTCGAGGACGGAACGACGGGAATCGTCGTAGCGGATCCGTCGTCGGTCGACCATCTGGTCACGGCCCTGGACACCTTGCTCGGTGACGCGGACCTGCGTGCCGAGATGGGTGCGTCGGCTCGGAAGCGGGTCGAGGAGGACCTCTCCTACGACGTCCTCGCGGCGCGGCTCCAGGATGCGCTGGTGGAGGTCTGCAGCAGATGACGGATCCGGAGACCGACCCGACCGCACCGGATGGCGAAGGAGGGAAGGCGGCCGCCGTCGGCTCCGTTGCGGGTGATGCCGCGGATGTCGACCTCGGATCCGACGCCCTCGTTCTGCTCGATGTTGCTGCCACCGCGGTGTTCCTGCTGGTCACAGCGGCTGCTGCCGTCCTCGACGGTGATGCCTTCGCGCTCGTGAACCTCGTCGTGTGCGCGGTGCTGTTCGTCGTCGGTAGCGTGATCTGGGCGTGGGGATTCGTGCGCGCCGCGGCCCGCAGCCGCGACGACGTGATCGACCTCGCCGGACTCTTCTACCTGACCGGCTCGGCACCCCGAACGGTCCGCCGATGCCTCCTCGGCCTCTGGTTCGCCCAGATGGCGATAGCCGTCGTGGCCATCCCGCTCACCAGCCCACCCTTCGGGGTGATGGTTCCGGTGTTCGGAATCGGAGTCCTCACCTCGTGGGGAGCGAGCAAGGGCACGTTTCCGGCACGCGAAACGACAGCACGCCCGCCGAGGCGCCGATCTGGGCCATGATTGGGCGATGACCGACCGTGTCACCGAGCAGACGACGATCGACGCGCCGCCGGAAGTGGTGCGGGAGGTGCTCCTCGACTTCGCCGCCTACCCGCAGTGGGCCAAGGACCTGAAGGCGGCGGAGGTGGTCGACCCGGGCTCCGACGGCAGCAACCCGGACGTGCGCTTCCGTGCAGCGGCTATGGGGCGATCCACCTCGTACACGCTTCGCTACGACCTCACCGACCCGTCGAGGGTCGCCTGGGTGTTGATCGACGGTGACGTCACCCGCAAGCTCGACGGCCACTACGAACTGTCGGCCTCGGCGGACGGCGGGACCGACGTGACCTACGTGTTGGAGGCGGAACTGAAGATGCCCTTGCCGAACTTCGTCAAGAGCCGTGCCCAGGGCCGGATCATGCACGCCGCCCTCGTCGACCTGAAGAACCGGGCCGAAGCTCGAACAAGGTGAGCGCACGGGTCCTGCTCTTCACCGGCAAGGGAGGGGTCGGCAAGACCACGACCGCTGCCGCGACGGCGCTCCGATGCGCGGACGGCGGAGCACGGACCATCGTGTTGAGCACCGACCCGGCTCATTCTCTGGCCGACGCGTACGACGTCGACCTGGGCGACCTGGCGGTCGAGGTGGCGCCGAACCTCTGGGGTCAGCAGATCGACACGCAGGCCCGGATGGAGGACGCCTGGGTCGACATCCAGGCGTGGCTCTACTCGGTGTTCGAGTGGGCCGGCGTACGGGCGATCGAGGCCGAGGAGCTGACCGTGGTGCCCGGACTCGACGAGATCTTCAGCCTCAGTGACATCAAGGCCTATGCCGACGACGGATCGTGGGACGTCGTCGTGGTCGACTGTGCTCCGACGGCAGAGACGCTGCGCCTGCTGTCGCTCCCCGAGGTGTTGCACTGGTACATGAACCGCGTCTTCCCGACCACTCGGAAGGTGAACAAGGTCGTGTCGCCGCTGCTCGGCCGCGTCACGGGCCTGCCGACGCCGGGTGACGACGTGTTCGGGTCCGCGTCGAGGTTCTACGACCGTCTCGACGGGGTGCGGGAGTTGCTCTGCGACACGACCCGGACGAGCGTCCGTCTCGTGGTGAACCCCGAGCGGCTCGTCGTGGCCGAGGCCCGACGCACCCACACCTACCTGTCGTTGTTCGGCTATCAGGTGGACGCCGTGGTAGCGAACCGGTTGCTCCCCGACGAGATCACCGATCCGTGGTTCGCCGAGTGGAAGGCACGGCACGCCGAGCACCTCAGGTCCATCGAGGAGGGTTTTGCCCCGTTGCCGATCCTGCGGGCGGAACTGGCCGGCGACGAGGTCGTGGGTGTCGATGCCCTGCGGGCGTTCGGGGAGTCGCTCTACGGAGCGGTGGACCCGGCCGAAAGGCTGACCGACGGTGAGCCGTTGAGTGTCGATCGGACGTCGTCGGGTTACGAGCTGGTCATCGACCTGCCGTTCGCCGACCGTGACGACGTCGACCTCGGTCGTCGAGACGACGAACTGTTGATCCGGGTCGGCGGTTACCGACGTGCGCTGGTGCTGCCCGACTCGCTCAAGCGCCGTCCTGTCGGGGCCGCGTCCCTGCGCGGTGGCCGCCTACGCGTGACGTTCGCGGGCGACGCCGGCGCGACGGCGACGGTCGGGCGAAAGCGGGCTGGAGGAAGACGATGACGGCCGACATCGAAGACGACGACGCCCGGGAACGGGCCGATGAGGCCGGGACCGATCCACGGGTCGAACAGGGGGTCGAGCATCTCCAGCGAGCGGCGCGGGAGATGATCGCTGCGAGTCGGGCCTTCCTGGACGTCGTAGAGGAGCTCGTCGAACGTCCCGAAGGCGTCCGGGAGGTGCTCGGAGCAGTCAGTTCGCTCGGCGATGTCGCAGGACTGGCGATGCGTCAGGCTCGCCGCTCCGCTCCGGGGCGCGAACCTTCCCACGACGACGGTGACGACGAACCGCCGGTCCAGCGGATTCCCGTATCGTGACCGTGACGGGAACCGCGCAATGCCGTCTCGCGCGGAAGTCCGTCGGGTACCTTCCTCGGTAGGAATGAGACTGCGAGGCATGCCGCGATGAGGGTTCTCCACGTGCAGGTCGGCGACGACGAGCCGCTCTCCCTGCATCCGCGGATCACCGTCGTCGGAGGACTGTCGGAGACGCAGCGGTCCGCTCTCGTGGACGGATTGCGCCGCCTCGTCGGCGACGAGCCGTCGACCATGGGCGGGGTGGTCGACGTGAACGGCATCCTGCTCGACCTTTCGGACTCCACGCGCCGTCTCCTCGACCTCGACGAAGTCGTCGGGGCAAGACCGGTCGTGTCACCTGTCGACCTTCCCGGCCACGACGAAGCCCTGCTGGCGGCTCGCGTGGCCCGCGACGCGGCAGAGGCGAGCCGTGCCGAAGCGCTCGAGCGGCTCGACCGGCAGCGGGCCGCACTCGGCGACGCGGTCCTGCGGCGGGACGAGATCCAGGCGGAACTCGAAGCGATCGAACGCGGCGAAGGTGCCGCCCGGGAGCTTCTGGCGGCAGCCGGGGCCGAACGGAGTCGTCTCGAGTTCGAACTGGAGGTCGCCCGGGACGAACGGGCCCGGCGGGAGTCGGAGTTGTCCGAAGCGTTGCTGGCGCGGGACGCATTGAGAAACGTTCACGACAAGGTGCGAGTCCGCTACCGGACGGCGAGGACGCGACGTCAGGCCACGATGCTGGCCGCTGCCGCAGCGTCGGCAGCACTGGAAGAGGTCCGTTCCGAGCAACCGCCACCGGCGGACGCGGTGGCCCGGTTGGATGCGGCGCGGGTCCGCATGTCCGAAGCCGAACACGCCGCCCGGACTCTGGATCCGACGGGGGAGGAGTCCGGCCTGGCCCGTCAGATGATCGCCATGCATCGCCGCTGGGGCGATCTCGTCCAACGCGGCGCGGCGCTCGGGGAGGCCGAGGCCCGGTCGGCCGTGGTCGAGGCGCTCGACGTGGTCGTCGGAGACCCTGGTGAAGGACGACCGATCGTCCAGGCGTTGGCGCTCGCCGACACCTGGCGGGACCTGCACCAGCAGATCGGTGCACTCGACGCAGGCCTGGACGGAGCCGAGCACGAGGCCGAGGAGCGCGTCAGGCGTGCGACCCGTTCCCTCCAGGAGATCGAGACCCGGGTCAATCAGCCGACCCTGACCCCCGAACAGGTGGCACGGGTCGAGCGGGCGCATCAAGCGCTGTTGGAGGCGATGGACCGAAGCGAGGCGAGGCTCGGCCGGAAGCGCTGGGAACGCAGGGTCGATCAGTTGAGGCTCGACGAGAAGCACGTCCTCGGACGTCTCGGCTTCGCGACGTACGCGGACTACATGATCTCGACTTCCAACCGGGGAGCCGACGCGGCAGGCGCCCGGGCGGTCGAGGAAGCCAGAGCGGAACTCGCACAGGCGCAGGCGGACCTCGACGCGATTCCGGGTGCGAACGACCGTGGCCGCCGTCGTGCCGAACTTCTCGCCCGGAAACAGGAGGTCGCGCCGAAGATCGCGGCGCTTCTCGGCTACGAGCCGACCGGACCGGAGTCGGAGAACGAACTCCGCAACCTTCGCGAGGACGTCGTCTGCAACCAGGAAGACCTGGCCGCTCTCGCAGCAGCCCTCGAGGCAGCGGAGGTAGCGGTCGGCGAGGGACCGTGGGAACGTGACGAACTCGTCCTGTTCGCGCGCTCGTACCTGCTCGAGGACCAGGAGATCGCGGACGAGCGGTCCGAGGTCGCGGCCGCGATCGACGCTCTGGAGCGAACCGTCGCCGAACTCCGGGTACAACGCGGTCTCGGACACACCGAACAGATCCACCTTCTGTCCCTGCCCGACCTCGCGAAGGTCAAACCCGAGTCGACGACCGACGCAGCACGAGCCTGGGACGAGGTCGAAGCGGCGCGCAGTGCGCTCAAGGACGCCGAATCGGCTGCGACCCGTCGCCGCGACTACGACAGTCGTCTGGAGGCCAGGACCTTGGCCTGGGACGAGGCCGTGGCGGCCGACGACGAGGCTGCATTTGCTCTGGCCGAGGCCGAGATCGACCTCCGGCCCGAACATCTGGACCGGTTGACCTCGGCAACCGACCTCATCGAGATGGCCGAGGCCGCCCTGGCCCACAGTCGTGCGGCCGAGGAGGACGTGACACTTCGGATCACGGAACGGTCGCGTGACCGAGCCCTCCATGACCTCGCCGGCGCGGTGGCCGACCGGTTGCTCGAAGCCGAGGACGCACTTTCGGCGGCTGCCGCCTGCGAGCAGTCGACGGCGTCGGAACTGGCCCGGGCCGAGGCCGACCTGCACCGCTACTCACTTCTCGTCCAGGAACGTGAGGACCTGGCCGATCACGTCGACAGATCGGTGCTCGTGAACGACGTCGATTGGGCGTTGCTCTCCCGCCTTGCCGATCTGCGCAACGTCGGACTCGCCGGCGCTCTGCCGCTCGTCCTGGACGACCCGTTCGGCGCGCTCGACGACGTCGAGGTCGAAACCGTCCTCGACGGTCTCGCGCGCATGGCCCAGACGAGCCAGATCGTGATCGTCAGCGACCGCTCGGCAGTGGCGGACTGGGCGGGGCGGCGCTCGGACGACGAAGCCGTCGTCGCGTGAACGATTCGGACACCGAACCGGTACGGGTCGTCTGCGGCTTCGATCTCGGCGGCACCAAGCTCGGTGGCATCGTCGTGGACGCTGCCGGACTCGACCCCCTCCACGAGGACAGGCTTCCGTCGCCGACCGGCCTGGACGGTGTCCTCGACGCGATCACGGACCTTCGGGACTCCTTGCTGAAAGGCGCTGTCGAGGCTCTCGGAAGGCCGGTGGAGCTGGCAGCCGTCGGCCTCGGTGCACCCGGACTCGTCGACCGGTCCGGAACGCTCCGCTTCGGTGCGAACCTGCCGGGTGTCGTGGACGCGCCGCTGGCCGATCTGCTCCGTGAACGTCTCGGGGTGCCTGTAGCCGTCGACAACGACGCCACCTGTGCTGCCTGGGCGGAACATGAGAGGGGAGCCGCGGTCGGGGCGAACCACTCGATGACGATCACGCTCGGTACGGGTATCGGTGCAGGAATCACCGTGAAGGGGGAGATCCTGCGGGGCGCGCACGGTTTCGCCGGCGAACCCGGGCACATGGTCGTCGACCCGCACGGTCCTCGTTGCCCCTGCGGACGTCGCGGTTGTTGGGAGCGCTTCGGCTCCGGTAGCGGCCTGGGGAGGCTCGCCCGGGAGGCGGCCGAATCCGGCAACGCCTCACGGTTGCTGGAGCTGGCCGGTGGCGAGATCGGAGAGGTGAAAGGAGAGCTCGTCACCCGAGCGGCCGCAGAAGGCGACGAGGAGGCCCTCGCCGTGATCCGCGAGTTCGCGTGGTGGGTGGCGCTCGGGATCGCGAACCTCGTCAACGTCCTCGACAGCGAACTCGTCGTGATCGGGGGCGGCCTCGCGGATGCCGGGGACCTCCTGCTGGACCCGGTCAGGTCCGCGTACCGGGACCTCGTGCTCGGCGCCGACCACCGCGACGAGGTTCCGATCGTCGTGGCGAAGCTGGGTTCACGAGCCGGAGCGTGGGGCGCAGCCCTGCTCGCCCTCGCTCGGCTCGAGGTCTGAGGGTCAGGTCACTCGAATTCGGTGCCGCGCGCCCGGACCTGTGCGTCGGAGATCTCCCGGAGCGCGCTCTCGACCCCTTCGAAGCCCTTGGTGTTGGCGAACT
>JAGQSN010000307.1 GCA_020439555.1 Acidimicrobiales bacterium
CCAGAAGTTCAAGCGCTGCCACAAGCCGACCACGGACCGGATCACGGCGGGCACGACCTCGCCGCGCCGCGAGGTTCCGTCCGGGATAGAACGGCCCCCGTGGGCCGACACCGGCGGCGGTAGCGACCGCCGGGAACCGGACGTGAAGTCCGACGACGTCATCGACAGGCTGCGACGCACCGGCCGCCTCGCCGGCGACGTGCTCGCCGAGGTCGGCGCCGCCGTTGCACCTGGCGTCACCACCGAGGAACTCGACGAGCTCTGCCACCGCATCACCGTGGAAGCGGGCGCCTACCCGAGTCCGCTCAACTACAACGGCTTCCCCAAGTCGCTGTGCACGTCGGTCAACGAGGTCGTGTGCCACGGGATCCCCGACTCACGTGCCCTGCGCGACGGCGACATCGTGAACCTCGATGTGACCGTGTTCCGTGAGGGCGTCAACGGTGACACGAACGCGACGTTCTTCGTCGGCACGGTCGACCCCGAGTCGCGCCGACTGGTCGAGGTGACCCGGGAGTGCCTTTCGCTCGCTATCGCCGAGGTCCGACCCGGCCAACCAGTGAACGCGCTCGGCCGGGCCATCCAGGGCCATGCCGAGGCGAAGGGATTCGGCGTCGTCCGCCAGTTCGTCGGCCACGGGATCGGCGAGACCTTCCACACCGACCTGGCGATCCCGCACTACTTCGACCCGCGGGCGACCAAGAAGCTCCAGCCGGGCATGGTGTTCACGATCGAACCGATGATCACCGTCGGCGACTGGCGCGCCCAGGTGTGGCCCGACGACTGGACGGCAGTGACCGTTGACGGCAAGCGCACCGCACAGTTCGAGCACACGCTTCTGGTCACCGAAACCGGTGTCGAGATCCTCACCCTGCGAGCCGACGGCCAATGGTCCGGCGACGGCGGCCAACCCTGACCGAACCAACCGAATCGGACCCCAAGCCTAGGGAGTCGTTTCGACTCGCTTCGCTCGCTCAACGATCGGTTGGGGGTTTCGACGGTTGAGCGGAGCGATGGGGTGGGGGTTTCGACGGTTGAGCGATGGGGTGGGGGTTTCGACGGTTGAGCGGAGCGATGGGGTGGGGGTTTCGACGGTTGAGCGGAGCGCAGCGGAGTCGGAGCCTCGTCGCCGGCGACGGAACAGGTCACCGCGTACGGTTGGTGCGTGGTAGCGCACCCTCGTCCTTTCCGGTTCGGGGTCAACCCCCACGACGCACACGACGCGAAAGCGTGGCGTTCCATGGCGCGCAAGGCCGAGGATCTCGGGTTCTCGACGTTCCTCGTGCCCGACCACCTGAACCCGCAGTTCGCGCCCTTCACCGCCCTGGCGGTGGCGGCGGAGGCGACCTCGACGCTGCGGATCGGGACACAGGTCCTGTGCAACGAACTTCGCCACCCGGTCGTCGCAGCGAAGGAGATCGCCACCCTCGACGTGCTCTCCGATGGCCGCGTCGAGTGGGGAATGGGCGCCGGTTGGCTGCCGAACGATTTCGCCGCGATCGGGACGGAGGAACTGCCGTCGGTTCGCGTCGACCGTCTCGTCGAGTCGATCGATGTGATGCGTGCCTTGTTCGCCGGCGACGCCGTGCACCACGACGGGCACCACTACCGCGTCGACGTGGACCGGGCCGCGCCGGTGCCGTTGCAGCGACCGCATCCTCCGCTGATCGTCGGGGCGGCGCAGCAGCGACTGCTCACCTACGCGGGGCGAGTCGCTCAGATCGTGTCCATCTCGCCCGGGTTCGCCGCGAGGGCGTTCGGCCCGTACCCGGCGAGCATCACCGTCGAGGAGAACACGACCCGGCAGGTCGGCTGGATCGAGGCGGGAGCAGGAGCCCGTTTCGCGGACGTCGAATTGAGCGTCGTCGCGGCCCCGGCACGGATCACGGACCGCCCCGAAGAGGTGGCCGAGCATGCGGCACCCGGTCTCGGGATCACCCCCGAAGAGGTGCTTCGGTCAGTGCACGTGCTGGCCGGTTCGGTCGAAGGGGTGTGCGAGACCCTCGTAGCTCGACGCGAGCGGTGGGGGATCTCGAACATCGTGATCCCGTGGCGCTTCGTCGACCAGTTCGGCCCCGTGGTCGCCCGACTCGCCGGAACCTGATCCGCCTCGCCTCCCAACCCGGACCCGGCTCCCTCGTCGAAATGGCGTAGATCCTCGTCGCTCTGCGACAGAGATCTACGCCATTTCGAGTTGGGGGCGGATCTTCCGGGTCGGGGGAGGGGTGGCCGGGGTTGGGGGTGCGCGTTGGTCGGGCGGTAGCGTCGCCGGACTATGACGAACCGGACCTTCATCATGTGCAAGCCCGATGCCGTCGAGCGCGGCCTCGTCGGGGAGATCGTCTCGCGGATCGAGCGCAAGGGGCTCACCCTCGCCGCCGCCGAGCTTCGGTCCGCCGACCGGGCGCTCGCCGAGGCGCACTACGCGGAGCACGCCGACAAGCCCTTCTTCGGTGAACTCGTCGATTTCCTCACCCGTTCGCCCGTGTTCGCGATGATCGTCGAAGGGCCAGCGGACAACACGTGGGAACTGTGCCGCATCCTCATCGGCAAGACGCAGGTCACCGACGCTCAACCTGGTTCGATCCGCGGTGACTTCGCCACGACCACGAACGAGAACCTCGTCCACGGTTCCGACGGCCCCGAGTCCGCGGAGCGCGAGATCGCGCTCTGGTTCCCAGGCGTCTGAGGGTTCGATCGGCTGCCGGTAAGGCGGTCCAGACCTGGCCGGCGCCGCTGCCGACAGCACGCTCCAAGGCTGGAGCGGAGGTTCAGGTTGAGCATCCACCTCTTGTCGAGGTCGACGTGCTAGGGCGATTGTTGCAATCAGGTGACAGGCGGTACGATGACCCCGCCGGGCCGGTCCAGGGCGCCTTGTCGTGCCCGCCGACCTTTCCTACGCTCGGCTAGTCCACCTCCTCCCGGCCAACGAGAGTCCCGCCATGTCTGCTGACAACCCGTTCTCGTCGATAATGGGCCGCGACATGGCCGTGGACCTGGGCACGGCCAACACGCTCGTCTACGTGCGGGGACGAGGGATCGTGCTCAATGAACCGTCCGTCGTGGCGGTCAATGTCAAGGACGGTCGTCCTCTTGCCGTGGGACTCGAGGCCAAGCGGATGATCGGCCGTACTCCGGCGCACATCGAGGCGATCCGTCCGCTCAAGGACGGCGTCATCGCGGACTTCGAGATCTGCGAGAAGATGCTGCGCTACTTCATCCACAAGGTCCATCAGCGTCGTTGGGTGAAGCCTCGGATGGTCATCTGCGTCCCGTCGGGCATCACCGGCGTCGAGCAGCGTGCAGTGCAGGAGGCCGCCGAGTATGCCGGTGCCCGCAAGCCGGCCTACATCATCGAGGAGCCCATGGCCGCGGCGATCGGCGCCGGCCTTCCGGTCCAGGAGCCCACCGGCAACATGATCGTCGACATCG
>JAGQSN010000308.1:0-3856 GCA_020439555.1 Acidimicrobiales bacterium
TCCCACACCCTCCGCCATCGAGATCCCGGCCCTTCCCGACGATCGGGAGGGGCCGGGCTAGTTTTCGGCCCGATCACCGGCGGCCACGAGCATCGGACCGCCCTCTCGAGGAGGATCAGTTCGTTGCCGCACACCTCACGCACCCGACGTGTCACTGCCCGGCTGCTCGTCGCGTTCTTGGCCGTCGCGTTGCTGGCCACGGCGTGCTCCAACAGCGACGGCGACTCTTCCGAGTCGAAGAACACGACGACGACCACCTCGCCCGTCCCCCAGGTCCGCGAGAAGCCAGCCAACGGGCTGCGCCTCGCAGTGCACTCGAACGAGCCCCTGTTCCTGCTCAACCTCGCCATCGCCATCAAGCCCGAGGACATCCGCAAGACCTACGAGAACTGGCCCGAGGACCTTCGTTGGATGCTCGGCTTCCAGGTGATCTACGACGCGCACAACCCGATGCCCGACGCCGAGCGCGGGCCTGCGCTCGACAAGATCCTCGACGTCACCGACGACTTGAAGGTGCCGACGATCGTGCAGGTAGGCACGTTCCTCGGTTGGGGCGGACCCGACCGTGCCGTCCTCGACGAGGACTTCGAGGAGCACCCATCCTTCGCCGGCGTGGCCCTCGCCGAGTTGTCGGCCGGGTTCGAGACGGCGACCGGAGGGATCACCGACGACCAGCGCCAGATGGTCGTCGACGCTATGGACGTCGCCGTGGACAACAAGGCGGCGTTCCTGTGGGCGGACATGGGCTACCTCGG
The DNA here is from genome assembly GCA_020439555.1 of Acidimicrobiales bacterium. GTDB lineage: Bacteria > Actinomycetota > Acidimicrobiia > Acidimicrobiales > Iamiaceae > Aquihabitans. The sequence goes on from JAGQSN010000308.1 coordinate 756, forward strand.
TCCGCTGGTGTTCGTCAGCGCCGGCGCCGACAAGCGCATCGCGGACATCATGCAGAAGCACCCGGAGAACATGATCATCCAGGTGAAGCAGAACGGCATGGGCCGCCGCTTCGGTAGTTGGTCGTCCGCCTTCGGGTTCTTCGCTGCAGATTTCGCCGGCGCGTGGGGCGTCAACAGCGAGGACTGGCTCTGGTGGGAGGCCAGCCTCGAGAAGCTCTACGGACCACAGGTACCCGGCGGTATCACCGTCGAAGGCATGACCAAGAGCGACTTCCCCAACCGTTCACGCCTCACCTACCCCGATGCCCTGTACGGCACCGAGATGCTCGTCGCCGCATCGTCCGGGGCGACCGTGTTCTTGATCGAATCCCCCGACCGGATGGTCGACTCCGTGACCCGCAAGCCCACCGCCACGGCCGAGCAGGTCGTGTTCCCGCTGTTGCGGCTCATCAGCGGATCCCATCTCATCCCGACCCGTTCGGACGTCCTCGACCGGACCAAGATCGCCTTCCAGCCCACAGCGGACGATCAGCCCGAGTTCGCGTTCGACGAGGCGTTCACCGGCCTCTACGGCCCCGAGGGTTGCACCAAGGAGACCGAACTCTCCTGCACCCAGCGCCAGTGGCTGCCGTCGACGGGCCGCTACGGGATCATCCCGACGATCCCGGCACTCACTCCCGCGGCGACGCTCGGCGAGTTCGTCAAGGTGGTCCGTTCGCTCGCCGGGACACCCGAGGAGCGACGCTCGATATTCGACGACCTCTACCCGGACGAGGTGAAAGGTGACTCTTGGGCCGCGCCCGGAGGCGGAGGTTCCTGGTTCGTGGGGAACCCGAACGAGAACACCGACCAGTCCTCGAAGTTCGAACTTCCGGCCGTCGACGGGACGATCGTCGGTGGGACTTTGTCACCCCAGTCCTTCGCCGTCGTGACGACCACGTCGGACGCCCTCGGAGTCTTCTTCGACAACTTCCGGTCGGACTCGGACGGGCTCTGGGATCCGAAGCCGACGAAGGACGTCCCGGCCAAGCAGACGACGGCGGGCGATCCGGCTCCGTCTGCCGAGTCCCGGTTCGTCCTGAAGTTCGCGGACCGTACCGATGAACCCAAGGTCACGTCGAAGGGCGGCAAGGTCACGAGCGCATGGAACGCCGACAGCCACGAACTGACCGTGACCGTGAACGCCCGCGGCCCGGTCACACTGACGATCGGCTGAGCGCGTCCGGTCCGAAACGGTCGAGGGCCGCTGCGAGGTCTAGCGCTCGGGTCACCGGCCCGGACGTGTCGGCCGGGGAAAGGTCCTCGACCGGCACGACCCAGCAGACCTCGAACTCGATGCCATCCGGGTCCCGTGCATAGAGACTCTTGCTGACTCCGTGGTCCGAAGCTCCGACCAGGGCACCGGCCTCGGTGAGGCGGCGGGCCAGCACTCCGATCTCGGCGAGGGTCTCCACCTCCCATGCGAGGTGGTAGAGGCCCACCGTCCGGCGTCCGGCGTCACTCCGGCCCGCAGCCGCACCGATCGAGAACAGCCCGAGGTCGTGGTCGTTCGCCGATCCGGGTGCACGCAGGAACGCGGCACCCGGAAACGACTGGACGATCTCGAAGTCGAGCACGTCTCGATAGAACGCTGCGCTCGCCTCCGCATCTCGCACGTACAGGACGGCGTGATTCAGTCTGCTGATGGCCACGGGATCCCATTCCGACCTATGCGGCCTGGAGGACTGCTTCGACCTCCAGGAACAGCTTGATCTTGTCGCCGATGACCACGCCACCACCGTCGAGCGGGATGTTGAAGTCGATCCCGAAGTCCTTGCGGTTGATCTCGCCCGTGGCGGAGAAGCCGGAGCGGGTGCCGCCCCACGGGTCGGGGCTGGTGCCGTTGAACTCGAGGTCCAGTTCGACGATTCGGGTCACGTCCTTGATCGTGAGTTCGCCGGTGAGCTTGTAGTCGCCGCCGTCGGGGCTGACGGAGGTGGAGCGGAAGGTCATCTTCGGGCTCGCCTCCACGTTGAAGAAGTCACCGGAACGAAGGTGGTTGTCGCGGGCCTCGTCACGGGTGTTGATCGACGAGAGGTCGATGCTCGCCTCGACGCTCGAGCGGAGCGGGTCCTCGGCGATGGTGAGAGTGCCTTCGAAGGTCTGGAACTGGCCCTTGACCTTGGAAACGGCCAGGTGCCGGACGCTGAAGCCCACCTCGGAGTGGGAGGGGTCGATCGTCCAGGTGCCGGCGGGGATCTCGGGGGTGCTCATCGTGGACTCCTAAGTCGTTGAAGTTTCAAGTGCATGGTCAACATACCGAGATGTTGTTGAACTGTCAACCATCTACCAATATTCGGCTACCATCGAGGCGTGGACGACGACGTGAAGTGGCTCGATCCGGCGCAGCAAACCGCCTGGCGATCGGTGATCCGCGGCGCCAAGCGCCTCATCGCAAACCTGGACTCCGACCTGAAGGCAGCCGGCCTCACCAACGACGACTACGGAGTCCTCGTTGCCCTGTCCGAGGCCGAAGGACAACGGCTCCGGATGTCGGAACTCGCACAGGCGGTCGTCGAGTCACGGTCCCGCCTGTCCCACCACATCGGCCGCATGGAACGGAAGGATCTCGTCAGGCGAACGGCCTGCCCGGACGACGGTCGCGGTTCGTGGGCCGAACTCACGCCCACCGGCCGAGAGGCCATCGAGAGGCTCGCACCGCATCACGTCACCAGCGTCCGCCGATGGTTCCTCGACCACACGACCCCCGAGGAACTGGCCACCGTCGCCGCCGTGTTCGCCCGCGTCGAGGACGCGGCGTGCTCGAGTTCGGACTGCTCCTGACCAGCGATAGGGTCCCCTGAGAACCGCGAGGAAAGGAATCCAGCAATGGCCATCGAACTGCCGCCGCTCCCGTTCGCCCCCGACGCCCTGGCGAGCAAGGGGTTGTCGAAGGAGACGATCGACTACCACTACGGCAAGCACCACCAGGCCTACGTGACCACGCTCAACGGTCTGATCGAAGGCACCGAGCACGCCGACTCGTCGCTGGAGGACATCATCCTCGCTGCCGACGCCGGACCGCTGTTCAACAACTCGGCCCAGGTGTGGAACCACACCTT
>JAGQSN010000308.1:4095-10082 GCA_020439555.1 Acidimicrobiales bacterium
TACTACATCGACTACCGCAACGCCCGCCCGGACTACATCTCCAACTTCCTCGCGAACCTCGTGAACTGGGACTTCGTCGCACAGAACCACGCCGCTTCCTGACGACCCGCACAGTCGTCGTCGAATCCGCTCGGCAGGGCCGCCCGCGAGGGCGGCCCTCCTCGCGTATCCGGACGAATTCGGCGAGCAGAGCCACAGAATCTGCAACACAATGAGCCTGATGGCCCACGCCGGAACCCTTGATCGGTGGCGGTCGCAGCCGACGGGACTATGGACCGCTCGACGCGCGATTGCGAAGTCGGACCCCGTCTACAGGAGGGCGTCCAAGGGGACGATGTCGAGCAGATCGGGTCACGATCGGAGAGCAGGATGAACGAACTGCCAAACGACGGATCTGGCAACCACCTGACCGACCACGCCAGCAGGTCGGTCCGAATCCCGATCTGGCTGAAGATCCTCTCGGCGCTCGTGGTCCCGCTGCTGGTCGTCGCGGGTCTCGCCTGGCTCCAGGTCCGTCAGGCGAACGACAAGGTCACCAAGGTCGACCGCGAGACCTCACTTGCCTCGGTCGCATCATCTCCCGGCGGGTTGGTCGACGCCCTGATCGTCGAACGTGGCGACGCCCTGGTATCGATGCTCGGCATCCGCGAGACGGCGACGTTCCCGACCAAGTCCTTGAAGGACAGCATGGCGGCCACCGACAAGGCCGTGACGGACCTCAAGAAGGCGGTGCAGGCCGGAGGCGAGGAGGCGCAGGACGCGTTCGCGGACACGCTACGAGTGCTCTCGGCCGACCTCCCCTCGACCCGGGAGACGGTCATCGCCGGGACCAAGGACACCGGCCTCCAGCAATGGGACGAGTCCGGCGCTTCGTACGCCTCCTACACCCAGGTGATCGACTCACTGCTGGACTCGAACACCGCCCTCGTCGACAAGATCACCGATCCCGAGTTGCGTGCCGCCGGCGAGACGTTGAACGACGTCAACCGCGCACACGATGCGATCAGCAACCTGAGCCTGTCGATCGGCCGGACCCTGCTCGCACCGAACGACAAGACGGCCCGCGATTCCGTGGCGGTCTCCCTGGCCGCGTACTCGAAGGCCCGCGCTGCGCTGTCGAGCCACACCGAAGGGCCGTGGTCGGACGCAACCATCGCGTACCGGTCGAACTTCCGCTACGAGGAGATGGAACTCAAGGCGCAGGACTTCCTCGGCACCGGCAAGATCGACCTCGTCCGCTTCATCGGCCTCAACCCACCGGTCAAGGACCGTTCCGCTGCCCCGAAGGGCACCACGCAATACCTCGCCAATCAAGCGAACCGGGCCCTGATCGATCAGGTCGACCACCTCCGCTCGGACGCTCGTGCCGAACGGAACCGCTACACGATCCTGGCGATCCTGGTCGTGCTCGGTGCGGCGTTGTTGGCAGCCTTGATGGCTCGTTCGGTCAGCCGTCCGCTGAGGCTCCTCACGGCCCAGGCGAACGAGATGGCGACCGTGAAGCTCCCCGCGGCCGTCAAGCAGGTGCTCGAGACCCCGCCCGGTCAGGACGTCATCATCCCCGACGTCCCACCGATCGAGATCCGCTCCCGGGACGAGGTCCAGTCCGTTGCAGCCGCGCTCAACCAGGTCCAGACCTCCGCTCTCGACCTCGCCGTCGAGCAGGCCACGTTGCGACGCAACATCGCCGACTCGTTCGTCAGCCTCGGTCGCCGGACCCAGAACCTGATCGCTCTCCAACTCGAGCAGATCTCCCAACTGGAAGACGACGAAGCTGACCCGGCCGTGCTCGAGTCCCTCTACCGCCTCGACCACCTGGCAACGCGAGCCCGTCGCAACGCCGAGTCCCTCGTCGTCCTCGGCGGCACGGGCTCTCAGCGCACCGGAGGGAGTCCGATCGGGACGACCGACATCATCCGGGCTGCGCTGAGCGAGGTCGAGGACTACCAGCGAGTGGAGCTCGTGCATGTGGACGAGGCGATGGTCTCGGGTGCATCCGCTGCCGACCTGATCCACCTGCTCGCCGAACTGACCGAGAACGGTCTGATCTTCTCCCCGCCTGACGCCGCGGTGGAGATCCGGGGCGACAAGTCCTCCGGCGGCTATCGGATCACGATCGAGGACCGTGGCGTCGGCATGACCGACGACAAGCTCCAGGAGGCGAACGTCCGCCTCGCCGGCCGGGAGAACTTCACCGTCGCCCCGTCGCGATACCTCGGCCACTACGTGACCGGTCGCCTCGCCGCTCGTATCGGGGCGACCGCATCCCTTCGGCGCAGCGCGAACGGCGGGACGATCGCGATGGTCGACCTGCCGGAAGCCCTGCTCGTCGACCTTCCGCCGGCGATCGGCCACGCGCTACCGCCCGTCGAGAGCGCCGAACCGCCCGCCAGAGCTGTCCCGACACCCACGGTTCCAGCCACACCCCTCAACGGCGCCCGTGAGGAGCACCACGAGTTCAAGACCGACGGTCGACCGCCTGTCGCCCCGACGGTGACAGCGCCCGCCTCGGCGTCGGGAGGCACCACATCGTCCGGGCTCCGCAAGCGTGTCCCCGGACAGCACGTCAAGCCTGGTCAGATCACCGGGCCGATGATCCCCCGCAACCCCGCCGCGACCGCGGCCTCGACACCTGCGGGTGCGGCATCCCAGGAGGCCCCGTCCGCTGACCCGGTGCCGACTCCGGAACCAGTTCCGGCGGCCGCACCCGATCCGGCGCCGACACCGGCTGCGGAGACACCCACCTCACCGAGCCTGGCATCGCTCCTGACCGCCTACACGGCCGGTACGGAACGGGGTCGCAGCGAAGCCCCTGACCTGAGCGTTCCGCTCGACGGTGACATCCTCTTCGGGGAACGATCAGCAGACGGTTTGCCGGTCGATCATGATCATGACCACGGAGGCCCGTTAGAACCGGAGCAGACCGCATGACAGACCTCAGCTCCACAGCCGCGAGCTTCAACTGGCTCATCGACAACTTCGTCGACTCGACCGCGGGCGTGACAGACGCGCTCGCCGTTTCGAGCGATGGGTTGTTGATCGCCGCATCCAGGTCCTTGGATCGGGCGAGTGCCGAGCAGGTGGCAGCGATCGTGACCGGGCTCGTCTCCTTGTCCGACGGGGCTTCGAGGACCTTCGGTTTCGACGGGCTTCAGCAGATCATCGTGTCGATGCGAAGCGGGTACCTCTTCGTCACATCGATCTCGGTGGGCAGCGCACTCGGCGTGGTCGCCACGGCCGGTTGCGACATCGGGTCGGTCGGCTACCAGACGGGAGTGCTCGTCGAACGAGCGGGCGGGATGTTGACCCCGGCGCTCATTGCGGAACTGCGCACCAACACCCTGACCTGATCACGGCCGGGCGACGGCGAGGAACAGGGAGAAGGTGCCGTCGTCATGGCTGACGTGTCCGCAGTCGGTGATGTCGACGTCCGAGAACCCGACCGACTCCAGCCGCGACCTGAGGGCCTCCCGCTCGAAACCGTGGTGACCGACGAACCCGTCGCCGTGAAAGGAGCCGTCCTCGGCGTCCAGATCGACGATGCAGAGGTGGCCGGTAGGTTCCAGGAGCGTCCGGAATCGGCTCAGCACCAGATCGAGGTCGAGAACATGGTGGAGGACCATCACTGTGACGACCAGGTCGAAGCGTTCGTCCGGCAGAACGGCGTCGGGCACCGATAGATCGAGATCCGTCACCCTGGCATCGCGAAGACGCCCGTCCAGGACCTTCGTCGCCATCACCTCGCGCATTCCGGCCGAGGAATCGGCGAGGAGGGCCGGACCGACTCGCCCACCGAACGCCTCGGTCACGAGGCCGGTTCCTGCGCCGTATTCGAACAGCCGCGTCGTCCGGTCGGGGCTGACGATACCGACGATCGATTCAGCGACCAGCCGGGCACGCTCCCGCTTCGCCGGGTCGTCCCAGGAGGCCGCCTTGTCGTCGAAGTTCGGGTTGTACACGTCGGCCGTGGCGTCGTGGTCGTGCGCCATGACTCCTCCATGATCCTCTGGCTCACGGGTCATCTTCGTCGGTCGGTACCGGGACCGCACCAATGGGATGTACGGCGGTGGGCAGGGGTCTGCTCAGGCCGTGACGGCCACCGTCAGGCCTTCTTCGCCCTGGCCTCCAGATAGCGATGAGAAGCTGCTCGGGATTCAGGGTCGCCGAGCGCTGCCTGGAGTGTGTCGGCATCGCTCGCGTTGCGGGCGGTTCCAGCCATCTCCTCGACCACGGCGTTCACCTGTTGCTTGGTCACCCGCAGCGCGAAGCCCGGCTTGGCGGCGAGCTCAGCAGCGAGTCGATCAACCGACTCGTCGAGCTCCGACGGATCGACCACGCGGTTGAGGAAGTGAAGCTCCTTGGCCTCGACGGCATCGAACGGGCGGCAGGTGAGGACCAGTTCCTTCGTGACGGCAGGGCCGAGTTCGCGCACCAGCCGCGGAATGCCACCCCACGCGAGCGGGATCCCCAGGTCGACCTCGGGGATGGAGAAGCGTGCATCCGAGGAGGCGACCCGGAGGTCGCAGGCAGCAGCGAGCACCAGCCCACCACCGACGCAATGACCGTGGATCGCTGCGATCGTGAGTTGTCGGACCGCGGTGAGAGCCTCCGCAGCAATTCGCCCGAGGTCAGCGGAATCGCGCGGTGACGGCCCCGCGGTCTCGCTGAAGTCACCGAGATCGAAGCCGGCAGAGAACGCTCGGCCGGCGCCCCGTAGGACGACGACCTTCAGTTGCGACTGGTCGTCGAGCCATCGGCACGCCGTCGTCAGCTCCCGGAGGAGCTCGGTGGACAGCGCGTTCAGGCGTTCGGGCCGATCGAGAACGACTGTTGCGATCGGGTCATCGACTTCGACTCGGAGGGTTGAGAAGGTCGGAGCTTCCATGCGCTGATCTGAGCACACGATCCGCGGACGTGCCTGGGGAAGTATCAGGTCCAGGCGAGGGGAGCGAGATCGGCTTCTCCGGCCACGATCAGCTCGAGAATCTGATCCTCCGACACGGGCACCCCGGCCCACGCGTCGATGCCGACGTTGATCATCCGGCCTCTCTGACGCCATTTCTCGTGCACGTGACCGTGCAGCAGCCACCTTCCGTCGTCGTGCGGGCGTTCCTCGACGAAGCGGTCGTGGTCTCCCGAATCGCCCGTGTACGGGAAGTGGCACATACGTGCCGGCGTACCGTCGAGCAGGACGATGTCGACCTCCCCATCGTGCAGCTCGACGAAGCCGCCCTCGTCCATGTAGCGCTCGACCCACATCTGTCGACGCTTCCGATCACTGAACGGGCGATCGTGGTTGCCGAGGACGAGGTGCTTTCGACCGAGAAGAAGTCCGGCCTTCGGTAGCGACTCGTCGATTCTCCCCATTGCCAGGTCGCCGAGCAGCCAAACCTCGTCGTCGGGAGCAACGACCGAGTTCCACCGGTACACGAGCCCGACGTCCATCTCTCCGACGTGCCTGAACGGGCGGCCGGCGTATCCGATCACGTTCGCGTGCCCGAAGTGGGGATCGGAACTGAACCAACGCATCAAGGCAGTCTGTCGTCCCGCGAGGGATCAGTCGTACGCGGTTGGAGCCAGACGTCTCGGGGATTCAGTCGTTCGCCGAACGCCGGGCGATGCTTCGGAGCGGGGACGTTCCGGTCGGCAGCAGCCCGCCGCACGTCGGCCTCCGCCTCGCCGGACCGTTCCTTGGGGCGTTCCACCGGCGGAGGTTCGACCTCCCCAGACCGGAGTTCCGACCCAGGCGGTTCCGGGTCCGATCGATCCGGAGGCTCACGGCCTGATGCGCTCGTTCGGCTGATCGGTTCGGGTTTCCCGGAGGGTTCCATTCGGCGGCCCCATTGGTCTCGCACGATGAGCCCGTCGGGGGTGTCGGCGTTGCCTTCGATGCCCAACAATCCGAGGTGGTGCTGGCGGTGGTGTTTGCGACACAGGCAGCAGAGATTCTGAGTGTCGGTGGGGCCGCCGTGTTCCCAGTGAACGAT
>JAGQSN010000309.1 GCA_020439555.1 Acidimicrobiales bacterium
ACCGGCCACAACCTCGACGACGAGGCCGCGGTCCTGTTCGGCAACACGCTCCGCTGGCAGACCGAGTACCTGGCGCGCCAGCTACCGGTCCTGCCCGCACGACCGGGCTTTCCCCGCAAGATCAAACCGCTCGTGCGACTCGGCGAACGTGAGATGGCCGCCTACTGCGTGGTCCGCGGGATCGACTACATCGTCGAGGAGTGCCCGATGGCCGAAGGCAACAAGCACCTCGGCTACAAGGAGGCGCTGAACGCCATCGAGACAGCGTCGCCCGGCAGCAAGCACGCCTTCTACTTCGGCTTCTTGGACCGTGCGGTCGAACGATTCGCGGATGCCGCACCGGCCGCCTCCGAAGGCCCGACGGTCGCCGCGTGCGAGCGCTGCGGGACCCCGACGACATCCGAGATCTGCTCCTTCTGCAGGCTCGTCGAACGAAGTGCCGGCCGAGAGCCGGTCCGACTCACCCGAAAAGGACGCCCCATCGATGTCTGAAGCTCCGCCGGACCGCTCCTTCTCCGACGGTGAGCAGATTCTCCTCATCGACCGCAAGAAGCGTCGCTACCTGGTGACCCTCGCCGCCGGCGGGGAGTTCCACACCCATTCGGGCTTCGTCCCCCACGACGACATCATCGGTGCCCCCGAAGGCGCGGTGCTGCGCTCCACCCGTGGGGCCGTGTTCACCGCGTTCCGGCCGACGCTCAGCGACTTCGTCCTGAAGATGCCTCGCGGCGCCCAGGTCATCTACCCGAAGGATCTCGGCCCGATCCTGATGCTCGCGGACGTCTTTCCGGGAGCGAGGGTGCTCGAATCGGGCGTCGGTTCGGGCGCCTTGTCGATGACGTTGCTGCGGGCGGGCGCGGTGGTGACCGGATACGAGATCCGCGGCGATTTCGCTGCCCGTGCGGTCAAGAACGTGAAGGCCTTCGGGGGCGAGAAGCTCGCCGAGAACTACCGGGTCGAGGAGCGTGACGTCTACGAGGGCATCGACCTGCGCGGCCTGGACCGGATCGTGCTCGACCTGCCGGAGCCGTGGCAGGTCGTGCCCCACGCGGAGGAGGCGCTGCGACCGGGCGGAATCCTCGTCGCCTACACGCCGGCCATCACCCAGGCAGTGCAACTGCGGGAACGCCTCGTCGACAGCGGCTTCGAACTGGCCGAGACGATGGAGGTCCTCCACCGGGGTTGGAACATCGACGGCATGTCGGTTCGACCGGATCACCGGATGGTCGCCCACACGGGCTTCCTCACCCACGCCAGGCTGCTGCCGACACCCGACTGACGGCAACGCCGGTCGAGGCGGGTGCACGACCGAAAGGCGGGACGCGAAACGGGACGGGGCCGAAGCCCCGTCCCGTTCGGTTCGATCAGTTGGCGGGCAGGCCGCCGAGAATCAGATCTCGATGAAGATGCACTCGCCGGGGCATTCCTCGGCGGACTCGATCACCGCTTCCTCCTGGCCGGCGGGGACGTTCGCCACGCCCTCGGCGCCACCGGGATCGTTGAAGACCTTCGACCCTTCCTTGACGTAGGCCAGACCGTCGTCGAGGAGCGTGAACACGTCGGGTGCGATCTCCTCGCAGAGGCCGTCGCCGGTGCAGAGATCCTGGTCGATCCAGACCTTCATGGTGCGGTTGCCTGCTTTCCTTCGGTGGTGTCACCCGGTGGTGGGTGAACCTCTAACCGTCGTCGTCGATGGTAGCGGACGCCCCCCGCAACACCAGAACCATCCTGGGCACGCAAGTGGTCGTGGGCCACCCGGCTGCTGCCTCGAAAGGGTCGCGTGCGGAGCGCTTCGGGGCCGATAGCTTCGACCTCGACGCTCTCGGGTGAGGAGGTGGTTCCCATCAGCACCGACGAAACGCGCAGGCGGATGGCGGCGCAGGAGGCCGAACTGGCCGAACTTCGTGACCAGGCCGGTCTGCTGGAAGAGGAGGTGGCGACGTTGCGTCGCCGACTCCAGGAAGCCCCCAAGCGGGTCCGCACGTTGGAGGAACGCCTCCTGGAGACGAAGGGCCAGCTCCAACAGGCGGTCAGCCAGAACGAGAAACTCACATACACACTCCGTGAAGCACGCGACCACATCGCGGCGCTGCGCGAGGAGGTGGAGAAGCTCACCCAACCACCGGCGGCTTACGGCACGGTGCTGTGCCGTAACGACGACGACACCGTCGACGTGTTCAGCGGCGGTCGCAAGATGCGCGTCGCCGCAATGCCGGAGGTGATCGCGGAGCTGAAGCAGGGCGACGAGGTGGCCCTGAACGAGAGCTTCAGCGTCATCCTGTCCCGGGCAGGCGACCGGACCGGCGAGGTGGTGACGATCCGAGAGATCGTCGACGGAACCCGGGCGTTGATCGTCGGCCGCGCGGACGAGGAACGGGTCTGCGAACTGTCCACCGGACTCCAGTCGGCTGTCATACGTGCCGGCGACACGGTCCTCATGGACAGCCGTTCGGGCCTGCTCGTCGAGAAGCTGTCGCGACCCGAGGTCGAGGAACTGGTGCTCGAGGAGGTGCCTGACGTCTCCTACGACGACGTCGGCGGTCTCGACGGCCAGATCGAACAGATCGCGGATGCGGTCGAGTTGCCGTTCGTGCACTCGGACCTGTTCGCCGAGCACAAGCTGCCGGCACCGAAAGGGATCCTGCTGTACGGCCCGCCCGGTTGCGGCAAGACGCTCATCGCGAAGGCCGTTGCGAACTCGCTCGCCAAGAAGGTGGCGGAGGTGTCGGGCGACGCAGCAGCGAAGAGCTACTTCCTCAACATCAAGGG
>JAGQSN010000310.1 GCA_020439555.1 Acidimicrobiales bacterium
AACCGCGCGTTGAGCGGAGCGCAGCGGAGTCGAAACGTGCTCGACCCCTCTCGAGCCGACGCGATCGACGGCGGAGCGGTTCTCGTCCTCGTAGCTGCGTGGGTTTCCGCGGCGGTGCTAATCGCGAACCATGTGAGCTCCGGCGGTAACCCGTTCGGGCGCTACGTGCTCGTCTGGCTCCCGATCGTCGCCTGTCTCGTCGGTGCTGTTCCGCTGCTGTTCCGGCGGCCGGTCGTGGCGGCGGGAGTTGCCGGGGTCCTGGTCGGCCTGTACGTCCGTCACTCCTTCAAGGTCCTCGCCAGGTTCCACACCACCCTCCAGGTCCGATTCGCGGCGGCCGAGAACTCGGCCCTGAGGCGAGCCGTGGGACCCGAGTGGTCCCAACACTTCGCCCACGGCGCGGCGAACGTGTCGGCGATCGTCCTGGTCGTTCTGACGGTGGTGGCGGTTCACAGGGCGATGAAGCCCCACCATGACGGGCTTCCGGAAACTTCGGGAACCGAAGCCGTCCATTAGCCTCGGAGCCATGGAACCGACGTCGGCACCATCAGGTCCACCCGCGACGGCCGGGGACGAAGAGCTCGACGTGAGCATCGTGCTGCCCGTCTTCAACGAGCGCGGCCACCTCCACGACGAGATCAACCGGATCCGCGCCGCGATGGACGCGGCCGAGTTCTCGTACGAGATCATCGTCATCGACGACGGCTCGAACGACGGTTCCGGCGAGGCGCTCCGTGAGATCGATGGCATCCGCCTCATCCAGTTCGCCACGAACCGCGGCTCCGGTTCGGCCCGCAAGTTCGGCACCCGTGCGTCGCGCGGTCGCGTCGTCGTGTGGACCGACGTCGACATGTCCTACCCGAACGACCTCATCCCCGAACTCGTGCGCGAGATGGAGGGATACGACCAGGTCGTCGGTGCACGCACGACGGAGGAAGGCACGCACAAGCTCGCCCGCGTGCCGGCCAAGTTCGCGATCCGCAAGCTCGCGTCGTACCTCGTGCAGACCGACATCCCCGACCTGAACTCCGGGATGCGGGCGTTCCGCCGAGACGTCGCCCTCCAGTACGTGAGCCAGCTACCCGCCGGTTTCAGCTGCGTCACCACGATCACGATGACGTTCCTCGCCCACGGCTACACGGTGAAGTACTGGCCGATCGAGTACTCGAAGCGAGCCGGCAAGTCGAAGTTCCACTGGTGGAGCGACACCCGGCGCTACTTCCTCCAGGTCATCCGCATGACCTTGTCGTTCGACCCGTTCCGGGTGTTCCTGCCGATCGGGTTCGCGCTGCTGTTCCTGGGAATCGGCAAGCTCGCCTATGACATCGTCGAACACGACTGGAAGGTCGCGATCAACACGCTGCTGATCTTCCTGGCAGCGTTCCAGGTGTTCGTCGTCGGCATGCTCGCCGACCTTCTCGGCCGAGCCACGAGGGCGGTGCACGAGGTCCAGCCGGCGGCGATCTTCACCCGCGACGTGTCGGGCACGCACCCGCCGGCCTCCAGGCGAACCGAACCCGAACGCCTCCGCGAACCCGTCGCCTGATCCCCCCGGTCGTCGAGCTCGTCGAAACGACCCCCGCGGCTACTTCCCCACCGGAACCTTCGCCACCCACACGACCATCCTGGTCGGCGTGAAACCGCGAGGAGGGTGGCTGAGCGTGTGGGTCACCTCGGTCGTGTCGAAGATCGTGATCTGCTTCGGGTCGATGGCGCCGGGCGCCATGACGAGCAGATCCGGTTTCGAGTTGGCGACCACCCAGAGCTGTCTGCCCGCCCGAGTTGCGGCGGACTGGAGGGCATCGATCGGCAACGGGTCCTGGGCCTCGTACTGGGCGGTCGACGCCCTCGCAGCCGGTACGCCGCAGATCGCCCGGAACGAGGGCAGCAACGTGATCCCGCTCTGCCCGGCGTAGGAGAACACGACCACCGAGTCCGGCCCGACGGTGTCGCAGAGTTGGTGCATTCCGGCCATCCCACCGGCCTGCCAGCGAGCAGCCCGTAGCGGGACCGTGATCCGCAACGGGCCGGCGACCAGCAACAGCGAACCGACGACCGCAGCGGCCAGGCCCGCCCAACGCCGGGCTCCTTCGCGATACCTTTCGGCCGGCCAGGAGGCGGCCGAGGCCACGGCGACGGCCGCGAACACGAGGAGACCGGGGATCACGACCGGCAGGTAACGGCGCAGCATCCACGGGTTGTCCGGGAAGATCGACGGCTTCCACAGGTAAAGCAGCGTGGTCGGCAGGGCGAGTGCAAGCAGCACGATGCCGTCATCGGAGTCGTCGCCGTCGAGTACGCGTCGGGCGAGCACGCACATGCCGGCGACCCCGAGAGCGATCGCGACCGGACCGACGTACCACGACAACCGGTCCACGGAGACCTCGGCGTAGGTGCGCGCACCGTCGGGTTCGGAACCCTCCGCGACCTGGATCGCCTCCATCGTTCCCCGACCGCCGCCGTCCGGAAGCCCGCCGCGGACCGGACCGAGTAGCGGACGGATGAACCAGAGTCCGGCGAAGCAGACGACGATCGCCACCACGACGACCTTCGCTGTCGTTCGCCGATGTCGGACGAGCTGCGCCGCGATCGAGTCGAAGGTTCCGCGCTCGTGCAAGACAGCGACGGCCAGAACTCCGGCGGCGAGGACCAGCCCTGCCAACAGGCCCTTCTCCACCTGACCGACCTGGGTGCTGTGGAAATGGAGGTAGAAGGCGGATCGGCGGTGAAGGTCGAGTCGGGCCAGGAGCACGACGGGCATGAGGCCGGCCACGAACGCCGACGTCAGCACCCATGGTCGGCCCGACCGGGGCGCGGCGGGCTCGGATCCGGCCGAGTCGAGCGCATCACGTCGCCCGCGTCGCGATGCTGCGATAGCGGCCGTCGCCGGAAGCGCCAGGACCGCCACCCCTCCATCGATCCGGGCGGCGAGCGTCGACGCGACGACAGCACCCGCGACCAGCATTCGCCACGGCGACCGTGCGCGCAGCCCTGCCAGGAGCATCCATGTTCCTGCCGCTGCGAAGAGCAGCGTCGTCGGCTCGCTGAGGGTGCTGCGAACTCCGTACACGAACACGAAGTTCACGGCCAGTGCCGCCTGCGCGGCCAGCGCCAACCAGGGTGGGACGTACCAGAGGGCCAAGAGGAAGAACGCGGCCAGCGCGACCATGCCGATCACGGCCGGCATCGCCTCGAAGCCGGTGTCACCGCCGACCCAGTCTCCGGACGCCAGGAGGACGGGGAACAGATGGGTGCCCTGGATCTCCAGACGGGAGTCGTCGCCGCTGAGAGTCTGCTGACCGAGGGCGGTGGTCTCGATCCCTGGCACCCCGTCCAGACCCGGTCCACGGCCGTCCACGACCAGGTTTCCGTTGTTGGCAATCCAAAGTCCGCCGGCCGTGTAGATACCCGGATCACGGTCCGTCTTGACGTACTGGGCGTGGTACAGAGCGTTCGTCAGACCCGACCCGGCGATCACCAGCAACGCACCGATCACCACGACGGTCGGAACTCTGGGGGCGAGGTCCGGCCGGGCCGGTCGATCGGGTCGCCAGACGGCCAGGGCGACCGCCGAGATCACGGCACTGAGACCGAACACCGGCACCGGTCGGGCGTGACCGGCGATGGCGAGCAGAAGCCCGACGTTTCCGACGACGACCAGGACGACCGTGGCGATCACGGTCACGACCTCGAAGGCCCGGTACCCGCGACGAACGTCCAGGACGCGTCTGATCAGGGCCATCACGTCGACGCTAGTTGGTACCATCCGGCAGCAGTCGCACTACCGCCGGCGCGTGAACCGTTCAGCCGGCCGGAGGAGCCTCCAACGGCAGCGGTGCGCAGAGGCCGTCCAACTCGGCGATCTGCACCCGGTCGCGGTTCGCCCAGGTGATCTCGTTGCTCGGGTCGACGTGGACCTTGAACTCACGGAACGACTGCTCGAGGGAGTCGTACGCCAGGAGCCGACCGACGAGCGGGTCTCCGAGGCCGAGCAGGATCTTGATCGTCTCGATCGCCTGGATGCAGCCGATGATCCCGGGCAGGACGCCGAGCACGCCTGCCTCGGCGCACGACGGCGCCATCTCCGCTGGAGGCGGCTCGGGAACCATGTCGCGGTAGGTGGGACCGTTCTTCGGGTCGAAGACGGTGACCATCCCTTCGAAGCGGAAGATCGAACCGTGCACGACGGGGATGCCGAGCTTCACGGAGGCGTCGTTGACGAGGTAGCGGGCCGGGAAGTTGTCGAGCCCGTCGACGATCACGTCGTAGCCGGCGATGATGTCCATCACGTTGTCGGCACCAAGCCGCACGTCGTAGGTGACGACGTCGACGTCGGGGTTGAGCAGCGTGATCGTCTTCTTCGCGGAGTCGACCTTGCGGTCCCCGATCCGGTCGAGGTTGTGGAGGATCTGACGCTGGAGGTTCGACTCGTCGACCACGTCCATGTCGATGATGCCGATCGTCCCCACACCCGCGGCCGCGAGGTACAGAGCGGCCGGGGAACCGAGCCCACCGGCACCGAGCAGGAGGACCTTGGAGTCGAGGAGCTTCTGCTGACCGGTCTCGCCTACCTCGGGCATGAGGAGATGGCGCTTGTAGCGGTTGCGTTGAGCCGCGTCGAGCGTGGCCGGCATCGACCAGTCGCGGCCCTCGTCCTTCCACTGGTTGAATCCACCCATGACCGACACGACGTCGGTGTAGCCGAGTTCCTGGAGGGTCTTGGCGGCGAAGGCGGAGCGCGTCCCACCGGCGCACATGACGACGAGCTTGGCGTCGTGGTCCGGCACCTTCATCTCGATGGTGGTCTCGAGGGTGCCGCGCGGGATGTGCAGCGCGGCAGGGACCGCACCCTGTTCGTATTCGTCGGGCTCACGGACGTCGAGCACGATCGCGCCGGGCTGGACGCGCATCTCGTCGGCCTCGGCCGTGGTCACCTCGCGGATCTGAGCCTTGGTGGACGAGAGCAGGTCTCGGAAGCTGGCCATTGATGTTCCTCGGTTCGGCAAGGTCCGGATCCCCTCGGATCCGACCGGAAAATGCTACCGGGTAGGTCAACAATCACCAAAGGCGTGCTTGTTCCCGCAGGTCTTGACTTCTGGATGGAAAGGCATGAAAATACATGAAACGCCTTCCCTGTCACAACCTGAACACGACGCCGGCATCGAGTCGGCCCACCCTGGAGGACCACGCCGTGTCCCTTCCCCCGCTCGACACCACCCTTCCCACCGAATCGATCCACGTCGTTCCGTGGCCGGATCCAGTCATCGACCGGCTCGGCCACGATCCCCGTTCCACCTACGCCGAGACCTTCTGGCTCCCGGTGCTGGGCCCGTCGACGTTCCTGGTCCTGCGCCACATCGCCACCCGACTCGACACCCATCCCGACGGCTTCGATCTCTGTCTGCTCGACGGGGCCCGATCTCTCGGACTCGGCACCCGAGGAGGGCGCAACGCTCCCTTCGTCCGCGCCCTGGCCCGCAGCATCCAGTTCAAGGTGTGCAGCTACGACGACCGAGGCACGCTCACCGTGCGTAGGAAGCTGGCGCCACTCACCCGCCACCAACTCGCCCGGCTCGGCCCCGATGTTCGCGACCTTCACGACGCTTGGCAGAGGGCGGAGGCTGCCCGACCCGGTCCGGAGGACCAGAAGCGTCGCGCCCGCCGCCTCGCCCTCAGCCTGGCCGAACTCGGTGAGACGGACGAGGCCATCGAACACCAACTCCACCGCTGGCGGCTGCACCCCGCCCTCGCCAGCGAAGCGCTGCGCTGGGCACGTGAACGTCAACGCGACCCGGAACGGATCCCTGCGCCACCGGTGGCTCGAACGGGCCAGACCTTCAGCCCCAGCGGCGAGGTCGCCTGAGGCCGACGGCGACCGTCAGGAGTCCAGCTTCGACCAACCGGCGAGCAGACGGGCGAGGGTCCGCACGCCGTATCCGGTGCCACCCCGGCTGAACTCGTCGTAGGGGGTCGACGTGGACGCGGGTCCGGCGATGTCGAGGTGTGCCCACGGACGACCGTCGACGAACTCCCGCAGGAAGATCGCCGCGGTGAGCGCCCCGCCGTAGGCCCCGGTGCCGATGTTGCGCAGGTCGGCGACGGTGCTGTCGAGCGGCTTGCGCAGATGCTCGGGCATCGGCAGTCGCCACAGCGCCTCGCCGGCCACGTCGGCCGCGGCGAGGAGCCTCTCGGCGAGCTGGTCGTTGTTGGTCATCAGACCCGCTGTCCGCTCGCCCAGGGCGACCATGCATGCACCCGTGAGGGTGGCCAGGTCCACGATCGCGTCCGGTTCCGACTCTGCCGCGAGGCTCAGCGCGTCGGACAGGATCAACCGCCCCTCGGCATCGGTGTTGAGAACCTCGACCGTCTTGCCGTTGCGGATGCGCAGCACGTCACCGACCCGCGTCGCGTCGCCGCCGAGCATGTTGTCGGTCAAGGGCAGGAACGCTGTCACCTCCAACCTCGGGGCGAAGGTAGGCACGAGCGTCATCGCGCCGAGCACGGCCGCGGCCCCGGCCATGTCGGTCTTCATCCACTCCATGCCGGCGTTCGTCTTGATCGACAGGCCACCCGCGTCGAAGGTCACTCCCTTGCCGACCAGCGCGATCCGGCCCTTGGCCTTCCCCGCGGGACGGTGCGTGATCTTCACGAGGCGCGGTTCCTGGGTCGACCCGCGAGCGACCCCGGCGAGACCCCCGAGCCCGGCGGCGACGATCTCCGAACGGTCGAGCACCTCGATCTCCAGGCCGTGTTCGGACGCGAGTTCCTCGGCCTGCTGAGCGAACGCCGACGGTGTCAGGTCACCGCCGGGGGTGTTCACCAGGTCCCGCACGTGACCGACGGCGACTGCCGTCGCGAAGCCCCGCGACACCGACTCGGACACCTTCTTGCCGCCCTTGGCGACGACCGTGACCGACTCCAGGGCTGTCCCCTCGGCCGGCTCCTTGTAGTCCGCGAACCCGTAGGACCCGAGCGCGAGACCTTCGGCGAGCGCCTCGGCCGCGGCGTTGCGTTCCGCTCCCTCCAAGGAACCCAACGCGTCGACGACGACCCAGGGGTGCTTGACCGCCGCCTTCGCGACGGCGGCCCCGACCTTGCGCCACGACGCAGAGGACGGGTCCTCACCGAGGCCGACGAGCAGACGGGGACCTGCGTCGGTGGAGGCGAAGTGCGTCTGTGCCTCCTTGGCGTCGAAGCCCGCCAAGTCGGCGAGTTCGAGCGAAGCACCCGGTGCGTCCTCCTCGATGTGGCCGGCCCTGACGCCCACCGCGACGAGGGCGTCGCCCTCGGGGAGGGTCGGGGAATGGTCGACGCTTACCGGTACGGGCATTGGTGCTCTCCTTCGTTCAGTCGTTTCCGTGGTCCCTGGCGGTCAGCGCCTTGCCCTCCTGCCAGCGGGCGAGCGTGAACACGAGGTCCGACAGCCTGTTCAGGTACGGACCCACCTGTGACCCTTCGACCACCGCCGCGGCCGAGCGCCGTTCCGCCCGGCGCACGACGGTCCGGGCGAGGTCCAGGAAGCCAGCGATCTGGTTCTGGCCCGGGACGACGAACTCGCGTGGCATCTCGAAGCGCTCCGAGATCTCGTCGATGCGTACCTCGAGGGCTTCGACCATCTCGGCCGTCACGAGCGTGGCACCGGCCTTGAGCTTGTGACGGTTGCCCGGATCGGTCGCCAACTCCGACATCAGGACCCAGAGGTCGCGTTCGAGGGCGATCAGGATCGTGTCCAGTTCGCTGCCGGGTTCTGCGAAGGAGCGGGCAACGCCGAGCGCGGCCTGCGCCTCGTCCACGTCTCCGTAGGCCTCGGGGGCCGCGGAGTCCTTGCGTACACGACCTCCTCCGTAGAGCCCGGTCGTCCCGTCGTCACCCTTGCGCGTGTACACCTTCATCGCCGCCGACCCTATCCGTGAGGATGCCGACCGACGCGAGGTCGCGGCGGCCTACCCCTGGATCCGCCGCGTCCGTTGAAGTCGTACCCTCGGGCCGTTACCTTCGGCCGTCCTGACCGTCACCAAGGATCGAGCGGATGCGACGACTTCTGTGCGCACTTCTCGTGCTGCCGGCGTTCCTCGTGACGTCCTGCAGCCAGGACGCCGACCGAAGCGCGGCTCCCTCCACCACCGTCGCCTCCACGCGGCCCGAGGGAGCCGGAGGTTCGACGACGGAACCGGACGAGAGTTCCACGCCGAAGCCGCCACCTGGACCGCTGGCGGATCAGACGGCCCCGGACACCATCAACGGCATCGCGGTCCAGGGCGACACCATCTGGGTCGCCAGCATCGCCGGCGACGTCGTCCTCCAGGTCGACCGATCCAACGGAGCGATCCTCGCTCGTTACGACACCGAGGGAGCAGGCCCCGACGACGTCGCGGTGGCCCCCGACGGTTCGGTGTACTGCACCGGCTTCGTGAGCGGGGTACTCGGACGAATCAAGGACGGCTCGTACCGCAAGGTTGCCGACGTCGAGCCGCAGATCAACGGAATCGCAGTGGCTCCTGACGGCACCGTGTTCGCGGCGACCATCCACATGGCCTCACCGGCGGCTGACGGCGCTCTGTACCGAATCGACGCCGGCACCGGCGATGTCGAACGGGTCGCGGAGGGCCTGAACCTCGTCAACGCCTTCGAGTACGACCGGTCGACGAAGACGATCCTGGCTCCCGCCGGGCCGTTGGAGTCTCCCAGGGTCGTACGAATCGACCCCTCCAACGGCAAGGTGGACACTGTCGTGAAAGGCCTTCCAATTGTCCAGGCCGTCACTTGGCGGCCCGACGGACGACTCGTCGCACTGGCGAACGTTACGGGCGAGATCCTGGAGATCGATATGGAAGCCAAGACCTCCGAGAAGGTGGCGACCGTCTCGGAAGGCGCGCCCTTCGACAACCTCTCCTTCGCCACCGATGGAACCCTCTACCTGTCGAGCTTTACCGCGCCGACGATCACCGAAGTACGACCAGATGGGACGACGAGGATCATCGAGATCGGCAAGGGGACATCCGGCTGAGATCCCGAGTCACGAGGAGTTGGACGATCGCCCACAAGGGAAAACGGGCAGGTCCGGTAGCGTGGTCCGACGATGAGTGCTTCCTTCCTCGACCTGGTCGCAGAGCGCGTCGTCGTCTACGACGGCGCCACCGGTACCTGGCTCCAGACCCAAGACCTGAACGCTGACGACTACGGCGGCGAGGCGCTGGAAGGCTGCACCGACTACCTCGGCGTCACCCGACCGGACGTGGTGGCGGCCTTGCACTCCGCCTACTTCGAGGTCGGCGCTGATGTCGTCGAGACGAACACGTTCGGCGCCTTCGGCGTGC
>JAGQSN010000311.1 GCA_020439555.1 Acidimicrobiales bacterium
CGACGACTTCGAGCCCGGCCCGACCGACTACCTGCGTCTCTGGTTCCCCGATCCCGTGGACGAGAACCTCCAGGTCCAGCGCGGCTATACGATCATCGACGCCGACATCGATGCCGGAACCTTCGCCATCGACTTCGTCATCCACGAACCCGCGGGTCCGGCCGCCACGTGGGCGCAGAGCTGCGCGACGGGCGACGAGATCGCAGCGACCGTATACGGCTCCCAGGCGTTCGAGATCGGGGAACCGGAACCGGCGGGCGTCCTCCTCGTCGGCGATGCGTCATCCGTCCCCGCGATCAACTCGATCCTCGAAGTCGTGCCCGACCATCTGCCCGTCGAGGTGTACCTCGAATGGGGAGACGCCCGCGAACACGAGATCCCGATCGCCTCCCACCCCAAGGCCACCCTCCATCGGATTCGTCGAATCCCCGGGGCCTCCTCGATCCCGGCCGCCCTCGTCGGTCGGGACTGGTCGGACTGGAAAGCGTGGATCGGTGCGGAACGCTCGACGACGAAGGCCGTGAAGACGGCGCTGATCGAACAGCACGGGTTCCCGAAGTCCGAGGTGAAGGCGACCGCCTACTGGATTCACGGGCGCTCGTTCGGCGGGAGCCGTCAGGCGAAAGCTGCCGCCAAGGCGGCAGCGAAAGCGCACGAGGCGAACGAGAGCGGCTCGGCCTCCGGCGACGCCGAGCAGGATCCGACCGGCCACGCCGGCAGCGGCAGCGTGGAGAGCGTGCAGGCGGCCGAGCGCGTCGGCCGCTGGAGGGCGAACGCCGGCGTCGAACTGCTCGAACCCGTCCGGTCGGCCATGCGGACAGCAGGGGTGATCCAGGCCGTTCTGACCGTGGCGGGACTCGTGCCGTTCGTCCTGTTGGCGGAGGTGGGCAGGCGTCTGCTCGACGGTCAGGAGGTGTCCGAGCAGTGGCCGCTCGCCCGTCTGGCACTGATCGTGCTCGGTAGCGCGGTACTCGGGGAGTCGTTGCTGATGCTGTGGCTACACGTCGTGGACGCCCGCTTCGCGCTGGAGGTTCGTCGTCGCCTGCTCGCCAAGCTCTCTCGCGTGCCGCTGGGGTGGTTCACCGAACGCAACGGGGGAGTGGTGAAGCAAGTCGTCACAGAGGACACCGCCCGGCTCCACGGCCTGGTCACCCACGCTGCACCCGATGCTGTCGCCGCCGTCGTCGCACCGCTGACCGCCCTCGTCTACCTGTTCGTCGTCGACTACCGACTCGCTCTGATGCTGCTGGTCCCGGTCCTCGCCTACCTCGTGCTGTTCTCCTCGATGGCCGGCGCAAGTCGCGCCGCTATCCCGAAGGTGGCCTCCTGGGCGCGACGGATGGACGGCGAAGCGGGCGGGTACCTCGACAGCCTCCCGGTCGTCCGCGTGTACGGAGGGGCGGAGCGGAGCCGCTTCGGCCGGAGCGTCGAGGAGTACACCGGCTTCCTCGCCTCCTGGCAGCGTCCTTTCGTCTCCAAGAAGGCGACGGCGGCGCTGGTGACCGACCCGATCACCTTCCTGTGGTTGATCGTCGTCGGCGGAGGGCTCCTGGTCATGTCGGAACGAGTGGACCCGGCGGACCTGTTGCCCTTCCTGCTCCTCGGCACGACGTTCGGACCCAGGTTGCTGGGACTCGCCTACGGGATGGTCGGAGTCCGGGATGCGAGAGAGGCGGCCAAACGGATCGGTCTCACACTCACCGAAGCCGAGTTGGAGACGGTCGAACCGTCACCGACGTCGGTCACCGCCGGCACGCCGGGGGAGGTGCGTCTGGAGCACGTCACCTTCGGCTACCGCCCGGGCGAACCCGTGATCCGCGATGTGGACCTGGTCCTCGAACCCGGCACCGTGACCGCACTGGTGGGAGCCTCCGGGTCGGGGAAGTCGACCCTGGCCTCTCTCGTGGCCCGGTTCCACGACCCCCGCAGCGGTCGCGTTCTCCTCGACGGCATCGACGTGCGAACGCTCGACCCCGACGACCTGTACTCGCGGGTGGGTTTCGTGTTCCAGGACTCCCACCTCCTGCGGGAGACGGTGCACGACAACATCGCTCTCGCCCGGCCCGAGGCAACCGCCGCGGAGGTGACGGCCGCCGCCGAGTCGGCAGCGATCGCCGACCGGATCGCAACGATGCCCGACGGCTACGACACCGTCATCGGAGACGGAATCACCCTTTCCGGCGGTGAGGCCCAACGGCTCGCGATCGCCCGGGCGATCCTCGCCGACACCCCGGTCCTCGTTCTCGACGAGGCCACCGCCTTCGCCGATCCCGAATCCGAACGCCAGGTCCAGATCGCCCTCGGACGGCTCCTGCGGGACAGAACGGTCCTGGTCATCGCCCATCGCCTCCACACGGTCGTCGACGCCGACCGGATCGTCGTCCTCGAAGCGGGGCAGGTGGTCCAGAGCGGCACCCACGACGAACTGCTCGCCGAAGAGGGCCGATACAGGGAGATGTGGCGGCACGCCACCGTCGGGAGCCTCCGATGATCCGGATCCTCAACTCTCTCGTCCCCGAAGAGGCTCAGGCGATGCGTCGACGTTTCGGTGCGCTGCTCGCCGTGACCGTCGTGCTGCGGGCTACGACGTGCGTGCTGCTGATCCCCGTCCTGGCCCGGCTCTTCTCACAGGATCCGGGCGACGCCGCGGTCTGGATCGCCGCGTTGACAGGATCGGCCGCCCTCCAGGCCTACAGCCAGCATCGCCTCGCCCGGGTCGGTTTCGAACTCGGCCTGGCCGTGATGGGCGAGTACCAGAACCGGCTCGTCGGTCACCTCGCGACGCTGCCGGTCGGCGCGCTCACCGGGGCCGCGCGGGCGAGGGCACAACGTTCCATCGCCGCGACCGCGCCAGAGGTCGCCCAGACGATCGGCAATCTGGTGACGCCGCTCGTCGGTGCGGTCGCCCTGCCACCCGCGATCGCTGTCGGCCTGCTGTTCGTTTCCTGGCCGGTCGGCCTGGCCGGTCTGCTGTGTTCCCCGTTGCTGCTCGCAGCGTGGTGGGCTGCGAACCGGTGTTCCCGTCGGGCCGACGCCGCCTTCGCCGACTCGGTCACCGACCTGGACTCGCGGATCTTGGAGTTCTCACGTGCGCAGCCGGCACTTCGGGCTGCGGGCCGGGCCGACCCGGATCGTTCCGCTGCGGGCAAGGCCTTGGCCGGACAGCACGTGGCGACGGTCGGCCTCCTCAAGTGGTCGGTTCCGGGTCAGCTCCTGTTCTCGGTGGCGAGTCAGTTGGCCCTGCTCGCACTCGCGATCGTCGCCCTGGATCGCATGCGGCGTGGTGAGGTGTCGGTCGCCGAAGCGGTCGCTCTGCTCGTCGTGGTCGTCCGTTTCCTCGAACCCTTCACCACGTTGGCGGAGATAGCTCCTGCCCTTCAGTCGAGCAGTACCACGCTCCGCGGCATCGAGTCGCTCCTGGCCGAACCGCCGCTGACCACGACTGAACGTACGTCCGGTGCACCCGAGCCAGGGGCACCGGAAGTGCGCTTCGAAGGGGTCCGCTTCGCCTACCCCGGCTCGACGTCGGACACGATCGCTGGGGTCGACATCGTCGTACCCGCCGGTTCGACGACCGCGATCGTCGGACCTTCGGGCGCCGGGAAGTCGACGATCCTCGGTCTCGTCGCCCGCTTCCAGGACGTGACCGAAGGACGTTTGGTCGTCGGAGGACGGGATGTGCGCTCCGTCGAGCCGACCGACCTCTACGGAGGTCTCGCGTTCATCTTCCAGGACGTCCACCTGCTCGAAGGGACGATCCGCGACAACGTGCTGCTGGCAGACCCGGACGCGAGTGACTCGGACCTCGCAGCGGTGGCGGCGCTCGCCCGGGTGGACGAGATCGTCGACCGCCTGCCCGACGGCTGGCACTCCCAGGTGGGAGAAGGCGGCGTGTCGCTGTCGGGCGGTGAACGCCAGCGTGTCGGAATCGCGAGGGCGCTCATGAAGGACGCCTCCCTGCTGCTGGTCGACGAGGCCACGAGCGCGCTCGATCCCGAGAACGAGGAGGCCGTCGTGTCCGCCCTGGCGGAGGGCCGCGGCCGACGGACGACGATCGTGGTGGCGCACCGGATGCGCACGATCGAACAAGCCGATCACGTCGTATTCCTGGAGGCGGGCAGGGTCGTCGAGGCTGGCCCACGCGAGGACCTGCTGGCGGCCGGCGGCCGGTTCGCCGACTTCCATCAGGAGCGTTCCGCCGGCGAAGGATGGACGATCGGCGGGGCCGGACGTCGCCACTGATCTGCATCGAGCCACCATCGGAGCCAGGGTTGCCACGGGCGAAGATCCCTTCGGCTCGATGGGCCACCTGGACCTGGTCAGCGCAGCGCCGCTCTCGGTGCCGTGGGAGGCTGGTGGTCATGGGGATCCTGTTGGTCGAGGACGACGATCCCCTCGCCGCGGCCCTCTGCAGATTGCTGACCTCGGAAGACTTCCAGGTCACGCGCGTTGCCGACGGTCGAGCCGGGCTGGACGCCGCTCTCGCTGGTGACCACGAGCTGATCATCCTCGACCTGATGCTGCCCGGCATGAACGG
>JAGQSN010000312.1 GCA_020439555.1 Acidimicrobiales bacterium
GGAGACCGTGGTGCTCGTAGTCGAAAGGGCTGCCCACGTCGATGCGGTCATGGTCGTCCTCGGGGATGCCGAGCCGTTCGGCGAGTCCTTCCGGCAGGGTCGCGCTGGTGAGGACGGTCGGCCGACGTTCCCAGAGCCCGTCGCGCAGCACGCCTGTCACGTCGATCGGGGCGACCCTCAACCGCGGGTTGCCGGACGGTCCTTCGACCCAGGCGACCGAACCTTCGGGAACCGAGCCTGCGGCCGCGACGTCGACCTGGAGGTGGCCGGTGAGCTGGACGGCACGGGTCTTGCGGGCCGTCACGTCGTCGGTCGCGTCGTCGGGGACGGCGCGCAACCCGTCCGCCACCCTGTCCAGCCGTGTCCGTAGAAGAGCGAGCGTGTCGGCGAGGTCGGCCGGGATCGGGCCACGAAGGCGACGGTCGACGTGTTCGGCGAGGACCGCAGACAGCAGCGAGCCGGCGGACTCGATGTCGTCGACGATGGCCGGGTCCTCGAGTATCGCCCGGACGGAACGGACCAGGTTCTGGAACCGTCCCGCCGACAGGTCGAAGCCGCACGTGTCCGACACGATGTCCTCGAGTTGGTGGGCCTCGTCGATGACGACCAGGTCGTGCTCGGGCAGGATCGCCCCGTCGGTCGCAACGTCGAGGCCGAGCAGATGGAGGTTGACCACCACCACGTCTGCTTCGGCCGCTCTGCGTCGGGCTGCCTCGGCGAAACACGTCTCGCCGTTCGGACACCGCCGGGCACCAGGGCATTCCTGGGCCGAGACGCTGACCGCCGCCCACGCGGCCGCCGACGGCTCGACAGGCAGGTCCGCTCGGTCACCCGTCTCGGAGGTTGCGGCCCACATCTTCAAGGCGGACAGTTCGCTGGGCGATGCACGTTCGGCCAACCCGTCCAGCGCGAGTTGTCCGGTACCGGAGATCTCGGCGATCCGCTGCCGGCACACGTAGTTCGACCGGCCCTTCAGCACCGCGAACTCGAAGTCCCGGTCGAGGTGCTCTCGCAGGTACGGGAGATCCTTGTTCGCGAGTTGGTCCTGGAGTGCCTTGGTCGCGGTGGCGACGACGGTCCGCCGGCCCGACAGGATCGCCGGCACGAGGTAGGCCCAGCTCTTGCCCGTACCGGTGCCCGCCTGGGCGAGGAGATGGCGTCGATCGGTGAACGCCTCGGCGACAGCCGCGGCCATACGGTCCTGCGGTTCGCGGCGTTCGCCGCCGGGCAGAGCCTCCGCGAGCCTCCCGAGGGCGGCGACGGCTCGTTCGGAAGCAGGCACCGGGCGAGGGTATCCGCACCTCAGGTGATCTCCGGACGGTGGGTTCATCTTCTGTCCCCCCGAGCGTCCCTGCGGTGCCGTTCGGTGAGGGGAGCGGACAGTAGGTTTGGCTGTCGTGGACCTGACCGGAATCGACCTCGACCGCATTCCCCGGCACGTCGCCGTGGTGATGGACGGCAACGGCCGTTGGGCCACCCAACGAGGCCTGAAGCGGACCGAGGGACACGCCGCAGGGGAGCAGGCCCTGTTCGACACGCTCGACGGGGCGATCGAGCTGGGTCTCGACTGGTTCACGGTGTACGCGTTCAGCACCGAGAACTGGCGTCGCCCCACCGACGAGGTCCGCTACCTGATGGGCTTCAACAAAGGGATCCTCGACCGGCACGCCGAGGACCTGCACTCCCGCAACGTCAGGATCCAGTTCATCGGGCGGAGGGACTGGCGTGTTCCTCGTGGCGTGGCCGGACGCATCGACTGGGCGACGAACCTCACCCGCAACAACACCGGCCTCACGTTCACGATCGCGTTCAACTACGGCGGCCGTGCCGAGATCGTCGACGCCGTCAAGCGACTCGTCGCCGACGGGGTGCCGGCCGACAAGGTCAACGAGAAGGCGATCCGGTCGCGCATGTACGACCCCCGCATGCCCGACCCCGAACTGATGGTCCGCACCTCCGGTGAGTTCCGGATCTCCAACTACCTGCTCTGGGAACTCGCCTACAGCGAGTTGGTGTTCACCGACGTGCTGTGGCCCGACTTCCGCAAGCAGAACCTGGCCGACGCGATCCGCGAGTACCAGGCCCGTGACCGTCGGTTCGGCGGGGTGACCCAGACCTGACCCGATGGCTCTGTACCGGGATCACGGCATCGTCCTACGGACCCACAAGCTGGGGGAGTCGGACCGAATCGTCACTTTCGTGACCGAACGCCACGGCAAGGTCCGTGCTGTGGCGAAGGGGATCCGCAAGACGAAGAGCAAGTTCGGCGCGCGCCTGGAGCCGACGAGCCACGTCGCCGTGCAGCTCTACGAGGGACGCGAGCTCGACATCGTCACGCAGGCGGAGGCCGTCGACCACTTCAGGGTCATCCGTGAGGACCTCGACCGGCTGGGGGCGGCGGTAACGATGCTCGAGACGGTCGACCAGATGAGCCTCGACCGTGAGCCGAACCCGGAGCTGTACCGGATGCTCCTCGGAGCGTTGCGCACCCTGGCAGCCGACCACAGTCCTCTGGTGGTCGCAGGCTTCCATTGGAAGCTGCTAGCGCTCGAGGGTTTTCGTCCCATGGTCGAGGGGTGCGTCGTCTGCGATTCGGTCGATGGTCTCGTTGCGTTCGACCCGATCGAAGGGGGCCTGCTCTGCAACGAGCACCGACGCGGCACGCGCCTGTCGGCCGAAGCGGTCGAGTTGCTCCAGCAGATCCTCGGTGGTCGGCTCGGTCAGGCGTTGGCGGCGCCTGCCTCCTCGGCGACACATGAGGTGGACCACCTGGCCACCCGGGTCATGGAACACCACCTCGAACGCCGTCTCCGTTCCGTCGGTCTGTTCGACTGAACGTGCCGCTCGCGTCGGATCCGGCTCGCCTTCTGTCAGGCGACCGGGGCGCCCGGGGGTAGATCGGCATCCGGCGTCAGGAGACTGACCGTCCCGTCCGGGGCGAGGCCACCGATCAGGAGGAACTGGCTCTCGAAGCCGGCGATCCGGCGTGTGCCCAGGTTCACCGCGCCGATGACCTGTCGCCCCAGCAGTTGGGTGGCGCTGTAGTTGGTGACCTGGGCACTCGTGCGCAGAACACCGATTGTCGGACCGAAGTCGACGGTCAGCTTCCAAGCCGGCTTTCGTGCCTCCGGGAACTCGTCGACCGCGACGACTCGGCCGACGCGCAGGTCGATCGCTGCGAAGTCCTGCGCTGACACGTCCGGTTTGAGCGGTAGCCCGACCGGATCGAAGGTCACTGCGAGATCGGCTTCCACTGGTTGGAGGCGTCGTCCCACTGCATCCACGCGGACAGCTCGCGGTCGTATTGGATGTAGGCGTTGCGTGCCGGATCCCATGTGGGGCTGTCCGCTCCCGGCACGGCGGAAGGCGCGGCGGGCTGCGTTGGGTCGGCCGGCGGGAGCGGCGCACCGAAGGATCCCGGCTGACCGCTCGCAGGCGTAGCCCAGCCGCCGGCACCGCCGGGTGCTCCGGGCTGGGCAGGCGGGGTGCCCCAGGTCGGTTGAGCGCTCGGGGAGCCGACGTCCCAACCGGCGGGAGCGCCGTAGTTGGGAGGCGTGTATCCCGGCCCGCCATAGCCCCCGTATCCCGCGGTGAGACCCGGCACCATGACGGGGCGGCCCACGTCGCTCGCCTTGACGACGAACGTGCCCGACGCCATGTCGCCCAGCCGACGGTGCCCCTTGGTGGAGGCCATGAGCACGATCCCGAGTATCCCGCAACACATGAGATCGATTTGGAGCAACAACGTCCGTAGCGCGGCCCAGCCGATGTTGGCCGTCTTGCCCGTGCTGCCACGCACGACCCTGACGCCGCAGACGAACTTGCCGATGCTGGCACCGGTGAGGCCTTGGAGGATCACCCAGTTCAGGAGTTCGGCCCCGAAGAGTACGAGGTAGAAGGTTCCGGCGAACTCGCCCGTCTTGCCGGACGGGATGTATCGGATCTCGTCGCCGTTCTGGAAGCAGAACGAGCCGTCGATGTCGCTTTCCAGGCTCCGGTCCTGCATCTCCTGGCAGGTACGTCCGAACGCTGGACGAGTGATCGCCATGTCCTGGAACTTCGGGATCATCACGGCCAGGACGATGATGGTGAGCAGCACCAGGTCGATGACGAAGGCGCCGATGCGTCGACCGGTCACGTTCGTGGGGTCGCCGCCGGGTGCGCTGTAAGGGGCGTAGGTCGTCACGACGGCCAATGTAGGGGAGGGGTCATTGTCCGTCGTCCATACCTCTTCGGGGGACGGTCAGGTCGGCCCCTATCCTCGGGCCCATGTCCGACGCATCCGCCGACCCTGCCCTGTTCGACAAGATCGTCAGTCTCACGAAGCGGAGGGGATTCGTTTTCCCCTCGGCGGAGATCTACGGCGGGTTCCGCAGCACCTACGACTACGGCCCGATCGGTGTGCTGCTGCTGCGCAACGTGAAGGACGCCTGGTGGCGTTCGATGGTCCAGCTCCGCCACGACGTGGTCGGCCTCGACGCGTCGATCCTCTCCCCGCCGGCCGTGTGGGAGGCGTCAGGCCACCTGTCGAACTTCACGGACCCGCTCGTGGACTGCAAGGAGTGCAAGGAGCGGTTCCGTCTCGACAAGCTCGACGACCCCGAGACCTGCCCGAACTGTGGCTCGAAGAATTCCTTCACCGAGGCCCGCCAGTTCAACCTGATGTTCAAGACATTCGCCGGACCGGTCGAAGGCAAGGGCCACGAGGTGTACCTGCGGCCCGAGACCGCGCAAGGCATGTTCCTCAACTTCTCGAACGTGCTCCAGAGCAGCCGCAAGAAGCCACCGTTCGGCATCGCGCAGATCGGAAAGTCGTTCCGCAACGAAATCACGCCCGGCAACTTCGTGTTCC
>JAGQSN010000313.1 GCA_020439555.1 Acidimicrobiales bacterium
CCGGCACCGGCAAGACCGTGGTCGCACTCCACCGAGCCGCCTACCTGCTCTACACGCACCGGTTCCCGCTCGAGGACCAGGGAGTGCTGGTCATCGGCCCGAACCGACTGTTCCTCGCCTACATCGAACAGGTCCTGCCGTCACTCGGCGAGGCAGGCGTGGAACTGGCCGTGCTGGCGGACCTCGTCGAAGGCGTGAACGTGCGCGGCCGCGACAACGCTGCCGTCGGGCGGATCAAGGGCGACCAGGTGATGGCCCAGGTGCTGTCCAAGGCCGTGAAGGATCGGAAGCGTCCGCTGAAGCGGAACCTGCGCGTCCCCTACGGGCTCCAGCACCTGGTGCTCACCGCGGACGAGTCGGACCACATCGTCCGTGACGCCCGACGTCGCTTCCGCACCCACAACGCCGGTCGCCGGTTCGTCGAACGCGAGGTCGCCCGTACGCTCGCCGAATCGTCCAGGACACCCCTCGAGCCGACCGAGTTGTGGTCCCAGATCCGGCGCAACCCCGAAGTGGTCGAGGCCATGGAGACCATGTGGCCGGTCCTCACCCCGGCACAACTTCTCCACGACCTGTTCGGTTCCAAGGGCCTGCTCCGCCTCGCGGCAGGACGTCGGCTGACTGACGCGCAACGCGACCTTCTCTTCCGTCCCCGGTCCGCATCCGTCGACGACGTTGTCTTCACACATGACGACGTTCCCCTGCTCGACGAGGCGTACGCGCTGCTCGGCCCCAAGCCGCGGGCTCGCAGGCGCGACGAGGACGAGATCCGCACCTACGGGCACATCGTCGTCGACGAGGCCCAGGACCTGTCGCCGATGCAGCTGCGAATGCTGACCCGACGATCACTCAACGGGTCGATGACCGTCGTCGGTGACATCGCCCAGTCGACCGGGGCGTGGGCGCACGGAGGCTGGCAGGAGATACTCGACCTCCTGCCTCGCAAGCGGCCCGCTCGCCGGGAGGAGTTGACCGTCGGCTACCGGATTCCCGGACCGAACATGGAACTCGCCGCCCGCGTCCTCGCAGTAGCGGCACCGGAGCTCCGACCCCCACGCTCGGTTCGTCAGGACGGACGCGACCCGGTTCTGCTGCGCGTCGAGGACGGGGTGCCGCTCGGACCGACGGTCGTGCGTGCGGTTCGCGAAGAGATGGCCGCCGTCGGGATCGGCAACGTCGCCGTCATCTGCCCGGCTTCACGGGTCGACGAGACGTCCGCCGCGCTGGAGGCCGCGGGGATCGAACACGGCGTCGCGATCGAGCGTGGACTCAGCCACCAGGTGACCGTCGTGCCCGTCGGGATCGTGAAGGGTCTGGAACTCGACGCGACCGTCGTGGTGGACCCGGCGGG
The DNA here is from genome assembly GCA_020439555.1 of Acidimicrobiales bacterium. Lineage (GTDB taxonomy): Bacteria > Actinomycetota > Acidimicrobiia > Acidimicrobiales > Iamiaceae > Aquihabitans. The sequence goes on from JAGQSN010000313.1 coordinate 1,352, forward strand.
GATCATCGATGAGGAGGCGCAGGGTCTGCGCGCCCTCTACGTCGCTCTCACCAGGGCGACGAAGCTGCTCACCGTCGTCCACCCCGGCGAGCTGCCGGAGGTGCTGTGCCCCCGCGGCGACAGCGAGTACCCGAGGCTCGCCTGGGCAGCCGACTGAGTCCTCTCAACTCCGATCAAGGACCGCCTTTCGACTCGCTGCGCTCGCTCAAGGGGCGGTGATTATTCGATGGTTGAGCGGAGCGACGCGGAGTCGAAACCTTGACCTCAGGCCGCGACGACGAGGATCCGGGTGCTGGCGAAGGAACCGACGCCGATGTGGCGGCCGTCGATCTCGATCGTCGTAGTACCGTCCGGTGACGTGGCGGTCACCGTGCCGACGTGGCCGGGTTGGATCGCCGCGTCCTCCAGGAACTCCAACAGGCCCGGGGTGAACTCGAGCTGTTCGGGGATCCGCACGACCGTGAACCTCGAGCCGACGGACATCTCAGCCAGGGTCGACGTGTCCGGTTCCTGATAGTTCGAACCGGGGATCGGGTTGCCGTGCGGGCACGTCGTCGGATCATCGAGCAGGTTGACGATCGCCGCCTCGACCTTGTCGCTGATCACGTGCTCCCATTTGCCGGCCTCCTGGTGCGCCTCCGCCCAGGAGAGGCCGAGGATGTCGGTGAGGAGACGCTCCGCGAGGCGGTGTCGTCGCACCACCTGCTCCGCCAACTCCCGGCCTGCCGGCGTCAGAAGGACCGCACGGTCGACGGTCACCAGCCCCTCGCCCTCCATCTTGCGGATCATCTCCGACACGGCCGGGCGGGAGACGTTGAGCCGTTCTGCGATTCGAGCCTGGATGACGTCTACGTCGTCCTCGTGGAGCTCGTAGATCGTCTCGCAGTACTCCTCGAACGCGGGGTGGTACTCGGGGGCTTGGTAGGGCACGGCCGGAGTCTACGGGTTGTGACCGACGAACGGTCCGACCAGTTGGGTCCCCCGAAGCTGCACCGGTACCGTCGCCTTCGTGGCACGTCGATCCTTCACCCTCCCCGTAGTCGCGTTGCTGGTGGCCGTGTTGCTCGTCGGTTGCGGCGACAGCAAGGTCGACACCTCGAACTGTCGAGCCGTCGCACCCACCGCGCCCGGTCGCACCGAACTGACCGTCACGGCGAAGAACCTCTCGTTCGACGTCGAGTGCGTGAAGGTGAAGCCCGGGACGGTCGTGGTCAAGTTCGTGAACGAGGACAAGGAAGTCGCCCACAACTTCCACGTGGTCGACGAGGGGTCCACCAAGCTCACGCGTGGTCCCGACGAGCAGACCCTCACCCTGAAGCTCACCGAGAAGGGCACCTACGACTTCAAGTGCGACCCGCACCCCAACATGAAGGGTGCGATCGTCGTCGCCTGAGCCTCCAGCGGGTCGTCGTACGATTCCTGCGATGCGGATCCGGAAACGGGTCGGCGAGCACACCGGCAGGGTGCTCGTCGACGTGTCGTCGCTCTGCCGGACCGAGGGCGTCATGAGCGGTCTCGTGAGGGTGGAAAGAGAGTTGGCCGAACGTGCTTTCGGCGAGCTGGGTGACCGTGTCGTCTTCGTGTTCTGGGATCCCGCGATCGGCCGGTACCGCCGACTTCGCCGACGCACCCTGACCCGGCTGCTCGGCACCGGCCTGGCGACGGTCGCCCCACAGCCGGGGGAGATGGCGGCCCGCAACGACCCGGCCTCGCGGGCCGGCTGGGTCGCAGGTCGGTACCTGGTCGGGGTGAAGAACCGACCCGAGGGCGCCTCCTGGCCCGGATGGCTGCTGCTCTGGGCGAGGCGACCGCTGTTGGCGCTGTTCGCCACGTCGCCCGACAAGGGCCGTGCTGTGAAGCGGCCGTGGAAGGTGCTCGGCTCGGTCCTGCCGATCCGTCCCGGCGACGTCGTGTTCTATCCGGCGTCGGATTGGTGGGCGAAGGACGTCGACGGGTGGGGCGAGGAACTTCGACGCGGTTCGGCGAGGCTGGTCGTGTTGTTCCACGACCTGATCCCGGTCAGCCACCCGGACTGGTTCGCGCCGGGTGAGGTCGACATCTTCACACGGTTCTGGGCGGGAGCCTTCCGGATCGCCGACCTTGCGATCTGTCCCGGTGAAGTGTCGCTCGGCCACGCCGTGGACTTCTGCGAAGCGCGTGGGTTCGAACTCCCTTCGTGCGAGGTGGTCCCGCTCGCTGCGGACGTGGCCGCTCCCGCGGTCCGCTACGAAGCCCTACCGGCCGGCCTGGAGCCGGGGACCTACGTCATGTGCGTGTCGACCATCGAGCCACGTAAGGGTCACGCCCTTCTGCTCGATGCCTGGTCGGTGCTCATCGACACCGGCCGCGTTTCTCCTCGGGACGTGAAGCTCGTGCTGGTCGGTAGACGTGGCTGGATGGTCGACGACCTGATGGAACGGGTGGAGGCCGCCGAGGACGAGGGGTGGCTGCTCCACCTCGAGGGTCTCGAGGACCGAGAGGTCGACAACCTCTACCGGCACTGTCGATTCAGCGTCTACCCGTCCTCCTACGAGGGATTCGGTCTGCCGGTGGTGGAGTCGCTCGCCCACGGCAGACCGGTACTGGCCAGTGACGCTCCGCCGGTCGTAGGCGCCGCCGGCGGTTTCGGAACGCACGTGAAGGCGGGTTCTGTCGCGGCTTGGACCAAAGCCCTGGGGTGCTGGTTGGAGGACTCGGCGGCTCTCGAAGCCGAAGCGAGGAGGATCGCCGGACGGCCGTCGTGGACGTGGGACGACTACGCGCAGCGGTGCTACGAACTGGTCGGCTCCGTCGCCTGACGGCGCCGACCGGAGAGGCCGGGCAGGTGCACCGCGAGGAGCGTGGCCCTCAACGCTTCGACGCCCTCACCGGTGACGAGGTCGTGGCGGATCATGTACGCCAGCCTTCGACGTGCGACGCCGACGACCGCCGGATGGGTCCGACCCGAAGGACGTTCGTCCCGAATCTGCCGCAGATGGTGATCCTCGATGACGGCAACCTCGGAACGGAAACGCTGCTCGCGTCGCGTGTCTCGACCGGTCCTCCTGTACGCCAGGAGCGGTTCCTCGAGGTTCGCGAGGTCGCAGACCTCCGACGCCCGCAGCCAGAGGTCGTAGTCCTCGCAGAGGGGAAACCCTTCCCGGTATCCGCCGAGTGCATCGAGCACAGACCTGCGCATCATCACGGTCGGGTGAGCGATCGGGTTCGTCTCGGTGAGGGTGAGCGCGATCTCGAACGGTGAGATCGGCAACCTGGACACCGCTCCCGGCGTGCCGTCCGCTCCGATCACCTCGTAGTTGGTCCCGAGGACGCCGATGTTCGGGTTCCCGTCGAGGGCCGTGATCTGGCGCGCCAGGCGTTCCGGTTTGCACACGTCGTCGGCGTCCATTCGGGCGACATAGACACTTTCGGAGACTTCGATGCCGTGGTTGAGCGCCGCGACGATCCCGGCGCGGTCCCTGCGGTGGAGCGTGATCCTGTCGTCCCGTTCCGCGTAGCCGTCGACGATCCCGCACGTGCCGTCGACGGAACCGTCGTCGACGACGTGCAGGTCGAAGTCCTCGAAGGTCTGGTCGAGCACGCTTTCGATCGCCTCTGCGACGTGGGCCTCGCCGTCGCGCACCGGCATGACGATGCTCACCTTCGGGTGGTCGTGGCGTTGTACGGAACGCACGGACCGGGCACGCCGTCGGGTGTCGTTCTGCCAGGCGTGGTGCGGCGGGAGCGGCCCGCACAGCACATCTTCGAGCGCCTGGTAGGTCGAGTCGATCGGGTGCCGGGCTGCTTCCTCGCGTGCAGACGTTCCGATACGAGACCGCTCAGCGTTCCCAGCGAGCGATCTCATCGCCTCGGTGAGTTGCCTCGGGGACGGATCGGCGCCGATGACGATTCCCGTGCGTCCGTCCTCGATCACCTCGGCGACACCCGCGGCCTCGGTCGTCACCACCGGTAGACCAGCCGCCATCGCTTCGAGCACCACCGAGCCGAACGCGTCCCAGCGGGTCGGGTGAAGGAGGACGTCGCTCGCAGCGAACGCGTCGGCGATCGGGTCGACCAACCCGGCCATGACGAGCCGGTCGGTGCAACGGTGTCGTCCTGCTTCGCCGAGCAGCCAGTCGTCGAGCCGAGCACCGGCAAGGACCAGGTACGCGTCGACTCCGGAGTCCACCGCGGCACGCAGTGCTGCCAGCGCCACGTCCGCGCCCTTCAGGCGAGGGTGATGGGCCACCAGCAGGTAGGCGACCCCGCCGTCGGGGATGCGCCACCGTCCACGCAGACGGTCTCGTGCGCCATCGGTGGCCTCGGTTGCGGCGGCCAGGTCGACGCCGGCAGGGATGAGTCGTTGACGTGTGGCAGGGACCAACAGGTCCCGGCGTTGCACCTTCGCAGCGAGCAAGGACATCGAAACGACCCAACCACTGCGTTGAGCCTGGGCCTTCTCCTGCCGTCGTGTCGAGGCCATGACGGCCTGGGTCGCCGGCGAAGGGCGCCTCATCGACAACGGCAGACGACCGCCCGCACGTTCGGCTGCTGCGATGCTGTGCGCGGACGATCCGGCGTGGAGGTGAAGCACGTCGCTCCGGCCGGCGATGCCCGTGTCGTAGTGGCGATCCGGGGCGATCTCGGTGATCAACGCGTCGACTGCGTCGATACGTTCGAAAGGGTCCTCGATCCAGTCGATGACGTGGTGCTCCACGTCGTCCTGCGCGGGGACGTGGCCGAACGACACGGTCGAGACCCGATGACCCGCCCGTGCCAGATGATCGACCCAACCGGCCACCCAGCGCTCTGCGCCGCCGTCACGGGTACGAATGCTCGGGGTCGAGATCGCTACGTGCACGGATCCAACACCACCTTCGATGAGCGGCCGACAACCGCCGAGGATTCCACCGTCGGGCGACGCTACCGCCCGGTCAGCGCCGGCACCGCCTGTCGGTCCCCGTCGGTAGGTTGCGGGGATCGGCTCCCTCGACCTTTTCTCCGAGCCCGTCAGGGCGTGGTTCGAATCGTCGTTCCCCGCGCCGACAGACGCCCAGGAGAAGGGCTGGCCCGCGATCGCCGCCGGGGATCACACGTTGATCCTCGCACCGACCGGGTCCGGCAAGACGCTCACCGCGTTCCTCTGGGGGATCG
>JAGQSN010000027.1 GCA_020439555.1 Acidimicrobiales bacterium
CGGGACGCCCATCACGAAGAACGGGATGAACAGCGGAGCGAAGAAGAAGTACACCTGCCCGGAGACGGCGACGTTGGTCTGTCCGCCGACGAGCATCGTCGACGCAGCCATTAGCCCGCCGAGCATCAGAGCGCCGCCGTCGCCCATGAAGATCCGGGCGGGGTTGAAGTTGTGCGGCAGGAAGCCGAGGCAGATGCCGGCGACGACGATCGCCACCAGTGGGCTCGGGTTGTCGGTCGCGAGAACGGGTACGGCACCGGTGCTGAGCTTGTGGCCGTAGAGGAAGAAGGAGCCCGCCGCGATCGCGACGATCCCGGTCGCCAACCCGTCGAGGCCGTCGATGAGGTTCACGGCGTTGGCCATCCCCAGCACCCAGAGGACCGACACCAAGGGAGCGAGATCCGGACCCAGGACGATCAGCCCGTCCACGAAGGGCACCCGGAAGTAGAGGAGCTGGACACCGAGCAGGAACATGACGGCGGCGCCGAACACCAGCCCCGCGGTCTTGGCCGGCGCGGAAACGTCCCTCACGTCGTCGAGGGTTCCGACCCCGCACAAGACGACCGCACCTAGGGCGACGCCGAGAGCCGTCGAGGTCCCCTCGAACATCGCCGCGAACCGGCCCGTCCACCACGCCACACCCATCGCCACGAGGAACCCGATGAGCATCGCGATGCCACCGAGGTACGGCATCGGCTTGGTGTGCACCGCACGCTCGTTGGGTGGAGCAACGATCACCAGTCGTTCCGCGACCCGTCTCATGATCGGCGTGACGGCGAACGTGGTCACCGCCGCGACCGCGAAGACGAGGACGTACGAGCCGGTCGTCGGCATCAGCTCGGCTTCGAGCGAGAAGGCATCAGACCGGGTACGGGGCGTGGGCGGCGCACAGCGCCTCGACCTCCGCACGCACCTCGGCGATGACCGAGTCGTCGTCCCGGTGCGCGAGGACACGGTGGATGAGCCCGGCGATGGTGGTCATCTCCGCCTCGCCCATCCCCTGGGTGGTGACGGCAGGCGTGCCGATGCGGAGACCCGACGTGATGTAGGGCGGACGCGGGTCGTCGGGGACGGTGTTCTCGTTGAGACTGATTCCGGCGCGGTCGAGTGCGAGCCGGGCCTTCTTGCCGGACAGGTCCTCGTCGAAGCTGCGCAGGTCGACCAGCACGAGGTGGTTGTCCGTCCCTCCCGACACCAGGCGGAGACCGAGCGCACCGAGCGCACCGGCGAGGGTCGCTGAGTTCTCGACCACCTTCCGGGCGTAGTCGGCGAACTCCGGCTGTGCCGCCTCGCGGAACGCGACGGCCTTGGCGGCGATCACGTGGTCCAGCGGTCCTCCCTGCAGTCCGGGGAACACGGCCTTGTCGATCGCTGCTGCGTGCTCGGCGCGACTGAGGATGCAGCCACCGCGGGGACCGCGCAACGTCTTGTGGGTCGTGAACGTGACGACGTCCGCGAACTCGACGGGGTTCGGATGCACTCCGCCGGCGATCAGACCGGCGACGTGAGCGGCGTCGAACATGAACAGGGCACCGACCTCGTCGGCGATGTCACGGAACGGCTTCGGGTCGATGATGCGGGGGTAGGCGGTCGCGCCGGCGACGATGATCTTCGGCCTGTGCTCGAGCGCGAGGTCGCGGACCTGGTCGAAATCGATCCGTTCGTCCGACGGGGTGACGCCGTAGGAGACGAACCGGTAGAGGATGCCGCTCGCGTTCACGGGTGACCCGTGCGTCAGGTGTCCGCCCTGGTCGAGGCGGAGTCCCAGCACCGTGTCACCCGGATCGAGGAGACCGAGGTAGACGGCCATGTTGGCGTTGGCGCCCG
>JAGQSN010000314.1 GCA_020439555.1 Acidimicrobiales bacterium
CGTCGTCGAGGTTGTGGCCGGTGGCGACCGCGTCGTAGCCGCCTTCGACGGCGGCCTGGTCGAAGATGTGCCGCTTGGACAGGCCGCAGGCCGAACAGGGCACCCGGCGGGTCGCGGCCGCCGCGGTCGGGATGTCGTAGTCGTAGGTGTCGCGCAGGTCGATCTCACGCAGCGTCAGGCCACGCTCCGCCGCGAACGCACGGACCGTCTGCCCGGAACGGTCGCTGTAGCCACCGATGCCGAGCCCCACGTAGAGACCGTCCGCCTCGTAGCCGAGGTCGACGAGCAGGTCCCAGACGGCCAGGCTGTCCTTGCCGCCGGACACCGCGACGAGCACCCGCTCCCCCGGCGACAGCATCCCGAAGTCCGAGATCGCCTTTGCGGTCTGGTCTCGGACCAGCTTCACGAAGTGCTCGGCGCAGAAGTTCGCGTTGTGGCGACGGATGTCGATGATCGCCGGCTCGCGGCAGACCCGGCACTTCACGTCGCGCCACCGGAGATGACCGGGCGGATCTCGATCGAGTCGTCGTCGGAGAGCATCGCGTCGCCAGGAACCAGGCTCCCGTCACGGATCACCAGCACCGACTCACGGTTCAGGTCGAGTCGCTGCAGCAACGCCACGATGGAGATCGGACCGTCCACCTCGATCGTCCGGGTCGGGTTGCGCAGATGGACCTTCATGCCTTCATTGTCGCGGCTGCACGCCGCTGCCCCCGAGTCGAGCGACTCCATTCAGGCAGCGCCCCCACATCGAGCGAGAGTCGTTTCGACAAGCTCAACGACCGAGCGAACGCGAACTCGACGACTGGGAGCTTCGACCTCGTCAGTCGGCGGGCTTGCGGGGCTTGAGCTTGCCTCGGCGACCCCGCTTCACCGGGAGTTCGCCCCCGTCGATGGTGGCGACGTTGTTCGCGATCGTGATGCGCTGCCCCGGCTTGATCTCTTCGCGGATCAGGATCTCGGGTTTGCGTTCGGCCATACGGCGGATCGTGCGGACCGTCCACAACCCACCGCCGACGTAGAGCCAACCCTTGCTGCCGCCGAAGAGACCGCGGCTGATGCCGATGCTCTGAAGCGTCGCGAGCGGGCCGCCCTTGCCCTTGGTACCGCGGATCCGTGCCATCAGAAGCGCCGGACCTCGACGATCGTCGAGCGCTTGCGGCCACGGCTGCGACCGAACAGGAACACGGCCACCACGACCACCACCCCGGCGACGGCTGCGATCGTCACTGCGGTGTCGCGGGCAGCTTCGGCCTGCTGGTCGACGTCAGCGGTGAGCTCCGCGAACTTCGCGTGGATGTCGTCGCGGGTGATCTTCTTCGGTGCGGTCTCGGCCACCGGCCGACCTCCCTGGCTCGGCTTGGCGGGACTCACGAGCGTGTCCCTTCGCGGTTCGGCTTGGTGATCGCCCGGACGCAGAGGGCGAGCACGATGACCACGAACAGCAGCGCGGCAACGTACGGAACCACGTTCCAGCTTCCGGTGAGGTGTTCGCCGGTCTCCTGCTGCAACACACGCACGATCGCGAGCACCCCGTAGGACAGGCCGACCGTCAGCAGCACCGCACCCGGCAGGCCCCACTTCAGGAAGTTGCCGATCGACCGCAGCGGGTCGATCGTCTCCTGCTTGGCGTAGTCGCGTACGAGCTGCCAGAGGTCTCCTACGACTTCGCCGGTGCTCTTCTGTTGGTCCTTCGCACCCAGTGGTGCCACATCGCCTCCTGGCGTTCGGGTCGGCTCTTCCTATCCGTCGATGCCCGACGGTGCAAGGTGCGAACCGAGCAGGATCTCGAAGTCGTCGTCCGCTGCGAGGCAGCGGTCCACGATGGCGGCCCGCTCCGTCGCGAGCAGGCTGACCGGCACCGACGTACCGGCGATAACCACCGTCTCGAGGGGGAAAGCCGCCAGTGTGCCCATCGACCCAGCGTAGATAGCCCCGGGCAGCACGAGTGGCACCTTCGGCGAGGAGTCGCACACGACGCGGTGGTGGGCGATCGCCTCCCCGACGGCGGTCTGCGCGAACCAGGTGACGTTGGTGTCCGGTTGCCCGTTGGTGATCATCGCGAACGTCGCGATCTCGCCCGTCGCGGTCGGCACGAACCCGGCGAGGGCCGTCACGTCCGGCAGGTTGCCGGTCTTGGCTCGGAGCCGGCCGGCGAGCTCGGGGACCTCGAGGCGGTGCCGCAACGTTCCGGTGCGACCGGCGACGGCCAGACCACGGCCGATCGTTCCGTCCGGGCCCGAACCTTCGAGAACGGCGACCAGTTGGTCACAAGTGGTTCGGTTCCCGCGGTCGAGACCGGAACCGTCCACCACGACGCTGCCGGGTGTGGAGATACCCAAGCTGTTCGACCGTGCCGCGACGGCTGCGGCTCCCGCGGCGGTGGTGCCGGCCCCGCCGACACGGAGACCGATCTCCTTGAGGAGCAGTTCGGCGGTCTGGTTGTCGCTGAAGGTGAGCAGTTCGGCGAGGATCGACTTCAGTGGGGCGGAGCGGATGTGGGTGATCTCCGGTGCGGTAGGCGGTGCCTTGCCCTCACCGGGAAAAGCACCGATCTCGATGCCGCGCTCCTGGAGGAGCGTCGTGAACGTGGCAGCGGCCGACAGGGCCGGTCGGTCGTCGCGGCGTCGGATCGGATCGGCATCCGGTGGCAGGTCGTAGTGGTAGCCGTCGTCGACGGTCAGCGCGCTGAGCGGCCCCGACTGTCCCTGCGCCGCGTAGCGAGCCGGCCAGGTTCGAACGGTTCGTTCCTGGTCGTAGCGGCTCTCGTCTCCTACAACACGTCCGGTCACCCGGCGGATCCCGGCGGCCGCGACCCGGTCGGCGAGGGTTTCGAGGGATGTCGGGTGCTGGTCGTCCCCGATCCGTCGGATGAAGCGGGAGGTGTTGGTGGCGAGCAACGGGTCACCGCCGCCGACGAGGAACAGGTCCCCGACGACCACACCGTCGACCGGCGCGAACGAGGCCCGCACCCTGGTGGTGAAGCGGTGATCAGCTCCCAGCACGTCCAGGGAGACGGCGGACGTGATCAGCTTCTGCGTGGAGGCGGGAAGCAGGGGCAGGTCGGCCCGGTTCCGGTAGACGGCACGGCCGTCGATCCGCACGGTCAGACACGACGTCTCGGGCAGACCGGCCATTACCCCGTCCAGGGTGCTCGAAAGGGTCTGCGGCGCGGGTGCGGCCGGAACAGCGGACGGAGGGGAGGTAGCCGGTGTCGGGGACGTGGGTGTCGGGGTTGCCGAGGTCGGCGTCTGGGCCTGCGCTCGGGAAGGGAAGCTCGCGGAGGCCGAGGCGACCGCCAGCGCGAGCGCGGCAACCAGGAGCCTGCGCTGGGACCGTCCGACCATCAGACCTCGACCGGCAGCCCTCGTGCGATACGCCATCTGGACCGCTCCCAGGTGTGAGCCAGGGCGGTCACGGCACGGTTCGCGGAGGGGTAGCAGAGACGTCCCGAAGCCCTGACCGCAGCCGGTCCCGCATTGTCCGGGTCCGCCACGGCCAACTCGGTGGCGATCAGGATCGGTTTACCGGTCGAGTCGGAGATGTCCGCCGCGGCCTGGGCGAACCGTGCGTCCTGACGTTCGTGGTAGGCGACGATCCGCTCCAGGCCGTGGTCCGGGTAGAAGGGACCGTTGCGCATCAGTCGGGCCTGGTTCGCCTGGATGCCGAGGCCGAGCTGGATCACCGCGTCCACCTCGGGATGCGAGGCGATCAACTCCAGGACCTCGGGGATCGTGTCGCG
>JAGQSN010000028.1 GCA_020439555.1 Acidimicrobiales bacterium
AGGTCGGCAAGGAGCTCCGGGCGATGATGCCGTGGATCTCCGGAGGCAAGAAGTCGGTCACGGAGATCTCCGGCGGCGACTGAACGGACGTGATCGGGTCGTCCGCCGACTTCGGACGCGGGCGACCCGGTGGTTCTAGGATTACGGCCGACCTGTCACTCCTCGTGAGGAGTGGTTCACCCTTGGTCGAGAGTGCGGAGTGCCTGTGAACGACGAACTCGACGACCCCCGACCGCTGATGCGAGGTCGCGAGGGGCCCGACGACAAGCCTTACAGCGGCTTGTCGCCGGAGATGTTCCGCAAACTCCAGGCGTATCTGCGCGAGTCGGTGATCCTGCTCGACGAGAACTGGGAGCTGGTCGCGAACCTGTCGGCTCCCGACGGTCTCCTGGGCTGGGGTGACCCGGTCGGCAACCACGCGCTGGCTCACGTCCATCCCGATGACGTCATCAACTTCGTCGACGTCGGCCAAGGGCTGACGGCGACCGATCCGGGCTGGATCGGGGCGGCCAAGATGCGTCTCCAGCGGGTCGACGGGTCCTACGCCCGCTACGAGACGACGATGGAGAACCGTCTCCACGACCCCGAGTACGAAGGCTGGGTCTGTACCACGCGCTGCATCGAGGAAGCGGTGGCCACCGCTCCCGAGATGGAGGCGGCAGAGGTCACTTCGTCTTTGTTGGAGGCGCTTCCCCAGGGCGTGATCGTCTACGGCGGCGACAAGATCCTCTTCACCAACGCTGCCGCGAACGAGGTGCTCAGGGCAGGCCCCCAGGAACTCGCGGTGCTCGGTCTGGTGCCGTTCGTCGACGAGGCGTCCGTCGTTGCCGCTCGGGACGCGGTGCGTCGACTGGCCAAGGCTCCCGGAACCGAGTCGGTCACCCTCAACGCACTCGGTGACGAGACCAGGCGAATCGAGATCACCCTGACATCGCGGCCCAACGCGAGTGCCGAGCCGGATCGGATACACCTCGTGATCGGCATCGTCGAGGACGTCACCGACGAACTGGCCCAGCAGGAGCTGCTGGAACAGCGGGCGAACAGGGACGAGCTGACGTCGATCCACAACCGGGCGTGGTTGTTGGACCGCCTTCACGAGCAGCTGAGGGGCGGTGAATCGGTTGCGATCGCGTACCTGGACCTGTGTGGCTTCAAGGTCGTCAACGACACGCTCGGGCACCGTGCGGGGGACCGGGTGCTCGCAGCGATCGCGGCCGGTCTGGTCGCCGAGTTCGGTGATGGCGCCGTCGCCAGAGTGGGTGGCGACGAGTTCGTCGTGTTCGTCCCGTCGAGCGAGGACCCGGAAGGCTTCGCGTCGCTTGTCGCCGTCGCTGTTGCCTCGGTGCCCGAAGCACGCCGCCACGAGGTGACCGGCAATGTCGGGGTCGCGGTCTCGACCCCGGAGGACGGTCCGTGGGACGTGATCGACCGTGCGGACCACGCGATGTACGAGAACAAGCGGGCCGACCCTCGTCACCAGCGACACATGCACGGCTGACGGAACGGATTCCCGAGTTATTTGGTGGGGAATCGGCCGCTACGATGCGCGCCATGACCAACGAGTGGGGTTTCGAGACCCGTCAGATCCACGCCGGCCAGACGCCCGACCCTGCGAACGGGTCGATCGCCGTGCCCATCCACCAGACCACGGCCTTCCAGTTCCGAGACACCGAGCACGCCGCGAACCTGTTCGCCCTCTCGGAGATGGGCAACATCTACACCCGGATCATGAA
>JAGQSN010000315.1 GCA_020439555.1 Acidimicrobiales bacterium
AACATGGTCATGCCCGGCGCGCGCATGGAGATGACGGTCGCGACGATGTTGACAGCGGTGAGGATGCCGGAGAGACCGGTGAGAACGATCGCCAACAGCCACAGGTCACCGCCGACGGTGGGCGATCTCGTGATCGACGAGAGCGGCGTGTAGCCGGTCCAACCGAAATCGGCAGGTCCGTCCGCGGTTAAGAAACCCGACAGCATGGTCAGGCCGCCGAACAGGTAGAACCAGTAGCTGAGGGCGTTCAGCCGCGGGAAGGCCATGTCCCGTGCGCCTACCTGGAGCGGCACGAAGTAGTTGGCGACGCCGAAGGCGAACGGCCCGAGGAACAGGAACAGCATGATGCTGCCGTGCATCGTGAAGAGCTCGTTGAAGCGTCCTTCGCCGAAGAACTGCCGACCCGGTTCGGCGAGCTCGGACCGGATCCCGAGCGCCAGGACGCCGCCGATCAGGTAGAAGGCGAAGGCGGTGGCCATATAGGCCACGCCGATGCGCTTGTGGTCCGTGGTCGTGAGGAAGGCGAGGAGTCCTCTGGCCGGCTGCGGCGGAACGTGCCGGTCGACCTCGGCGTCTCCGGTGGCAACGTCGGAGCGCAGGGTCGCTTCCGTCATCAGTTCCCCTTCGCTTCCTTCGTCTGTGCGGCCGACCAGGTCGCGTACTCGGCGGGAGTCACCACCCGCACCTTGAACTGCATCCTCCAATGGTCGAGCCCGCAGAACTCCGCGCAACGGCCTGGGTAGGTACCGAGCCGGGTGGGCCGGACGGTGATCGTGTTGTTCACGCCGGGAATCAGGTCACGCTTGTTGAGGAAGTCCGGGACCCAGAACGAGTGGGCGACGTCGACCGACACGAGGTGGAGGTTCGTCGGACGACCCTCGGGCAGGACCAGGACCGGGTCCTCACCTGGGGCGGACTCGATGGCGAAGCCCTCGCCGTACTCGAACCGCCAACCCCACTGGAACCCGACGACCCGTACCCGCACGGCCGGGTCGGAGGCCACGTCGGTGATGCGGCTCTCAGCGCGCCAGCTCACCGTGAACAGCACGATGACCATCACGACCGGGATGATCGTGTACACGACCTCGATGGGGATGTGGTAGGCCCGCTGCGACGGGATGTCGTCACGGCCACGACGGCGATAGCGGATGAGCACCCACCCGAGCAGCACCCAGATCAGGAGGGTGACGAGACCGGCCGTCACGAAGAATCCGCTCCAGAGGGTCAGAACCTCGTCGCCCTCCTTGCTCGCCGGGTCGGGGGCACCGAATCGGGGTAGGTCGCAGCCGACCAGGATGGCCGTCGAGAACAGGACGACCGCGATCTGGATCGATCGGAGCCGACTTCGACAGCCGGCACCTGAGGCGGGCATGGGTCCGACCGTATCCCCGAAAGCTCAGTCGTGTCGGAGTCTCACCACGACGCGGCCCGAAACGCCCGGACCGACGGCGGGGACCTGGAGGGTCACAGCCCAGATTCCGCTCGTGTCGTCACGCCGGATCTCAGCGCCCGGGGAGCTGATCGATCTCTCCGACCATCCCGTGATCGTGATGGTCTCACCGGGGCTCTCGACTTCCACTCGAAGGCTGTCCGCGTCCTCGACCACCTCGATGAGTGGACGGCCGACGGTGGCGAAGCGCGTCACGTCGCCGATCACCGCGATCCCGTCCGAGAGGATCGGGGCGAGCACGTGGTAGGTCCATTCCTCCCGTCCCAGGTCGACGTGAATCGACGCGTCCGCTGCCAGGCGCGTCGCTGTGCCGGCACGCCAGTCCCACGCGATCACCTCACCGGTCGGGGTGCTGTCATCGAGCGAGTCGAGAGGCACTTCGGCGACGATCCGTTCGTCGCTCGCCGCGCAGTGGGCGACGAACAGGTAGGTCGTGTGGGTGCCGAGCGAAGCGTGCTCGGTCCGGGCCTCGGCGACCATCGCGGCCGGGACGAACGCGGGCGCGGCCAGCAAGGTCGCAGACGTGGCCGTGATCGGAACGTCGGGCTTCACGAGGGTCCCGTCCGCGCGGCAGGTCCGAAGCGCGAGGCCCGGGTCGAACCGTCCGACGCGGTCACCGAGTCCGACCGGTCCGGTGGAGAGGGCGGAAAGCAGGGCCTCCGGTTCCCCGTTGTCACCGGCAACTTCGGGATCTGCCCGGAACACGTCCTTGAAAGGAGCGAGGCCGAGCGACCTGGCGAGAGCGTTCGTGGTGCAGAACCACGCCCACAGCTGTCCGGCAGTCGCGATGTAACCGTGGTCTCCGCAGGTGCGGATCGACGTCACGTTCGAGAGCGTCGTCGTCTGGGCGAAGTCCGCCGGTGTCGCCATGCACCACTGGAGCGTGATCCCCCGCTCCCCCGCTGCCCGGTCGATGCCCTCCTGCCACGCCCGAGCTCTACCGGGTTCCTCGCGCAGTCCACGCACCCCGAAGAAGACCTCGACGAGCCAGTCGTGCTCGAAGGTCTCGACCCCCCACTCGACACAACTGTCCAGCCAGCGCTCGTAACCCTCGCCCGTGGAGGGCACCGCGTACGGACCGTCGACGAACACCGGAACCTCCGCCGCAATCGGCGCAGCCGAGGAGAGATGACGGATGTGGGCGGCGAGAGGCGGGTTGCCGAGCCGTTCGCGCAACGCCGGGATGCCCTCCGGTAGGACGTCCGGGCGCGGTTCCCACGCGACCATCGCCGATGGCGGCACCACCCACTCGTCGGTGTCGAACGGACGCAGGTCGACGTGCGGGTAGAACCACGAGTCGAGTTGCACGGTCCCGATCGGCACGCCCCGTTCGCGCAGGTCCTCGACCGCGGCGACGATCGAGCCGGCTGCGTCGTGGCCGGGCTCGGTCCGGTACCAGTAGGCCGCGCCGTTGTCGGTCCAGTAGCTGGGCCGTGATCCGAGCGAATCGCTCCACGGATCGGGCCGGACCGTGCCCGCTCGCTCCATGAGCATCGCCCCCCACCGGGTGATCGCCGCCCGGGCCGTCTTGGCGAGCACGAAAGCGAGGTCGGTCCGGAAGCCAGCCGGCACCCTGTCGATGTCGCCGTTCCATCCGCAGCGGATCGTTCCGCCGTTCAGTCCGACGACCTGATCGTGGAAGGCGTCGAGTGGGGCGACGAGGATCGTCGTGCCGTCCGGCGCGGTGGCCAGCAGCGGCCAACCGGTCGGCGGTCGGTGCGGGAGGAGGAAGAAGCCGTCGAAGGTGTCGCCGCTGGTGCTGGGCAGTCCGAACTCACAGTGCTGGTAGGCGAGCGCCCGCATCCCCTCGGGCGATCCGCCCGGAAGCCGCTCGGCCGGGGTGAACACCGGCCACGGCATCGACGGCTGGTCGTACGCACCGGTGGAGGTGGCGTCGAGGTCGACGAGCGCTTCACTGCGACAGACGATCACCGACCCGCCGTCGAACCGTTGGAGCGTCCGGCGGACTCGACCGTCCTCGACCGGACCGGGGGACGGGCCGAACCAGTCGGGATGGGCAGCGGTCCCGATGCGCAGGAAACCGTCGTCGACGGTCGCCAGGATCTCGGTGGGTGTGTGCTGCGTGGACGCTGACATGCGCGTCGCACCGTACTTTCGGGCGACGGCGTACGAGGCGCTGCCTGCTCACCCCGGCTCAGGCCGGGACGAGTCGCTCCTCCAGGTAGTGGTCCCGGCAGAGGGACCGCTGGAGCTTGCCGCTGCTGGTCTTCGGCAGCGTTCCCGGGGCGACGAGGACGATGTCGTCCGCGGCCAGCCCGATCGCCTGCCGGACTCTGGCGGCGACCCCGTCACGGACCTCGTCGGTGTCGTCGGCCTTGATCTCGGCTACGACGACGACTCCCTCACGGCGACGACCGTTGACACCGAAGGCGATCACGTTGCCGGGCCGCACGCCTTCGACCTGGGCGACCGAGCGCTCGACGTCCTCGGGGAACACGTTGCGGCCCGCCACGATGATCACGTCCTTGATCCGACCGCACAACACCAGTTCGCCGTCGACGAGGTAAGCAAGGTCTCCCGTGCGGAGCCAGTCCCCGTCGAAGGCTGCGGCGGTCGCGTCGGGCCGCTTGTAGTAGCCGGCCATGACCGACGTCCCGCGGATCTGGAGCTCACCGACTTCCCGTTCCCGGCAGACGGTGCCGTCGTCGGGATCGACGACCCGCATCTCGAGTCCCGGGATCGGGCGGCCGAGGCGCGCGAACGCCTTGGAGCCGTCGGCCGTTGCGTCGACCGGGGCCGCGTAGCGTTCCGTCTCGAGGACCCGACGGTCGACCGTGTCGACGCGAAGCCCCGACATCGGTTCCGGGAACGTGCCCGCGATCGCCACCTCCGCCATGCCGAACGCCGGGAACACCGCACCGGGCCGTAGGCCGTGACGGGCACCGGCAGCGACGAGGCTCTCGACCGTGTCACGGTCGACGGGCTCGGCACCGTTGAGCGCGATGCGCATTCTCGACAGGTCGAGCCCGTCGAGGCGCTTCATGGCCCGCGCTGCGAGCACCCAACTGAAGTTCGGGCCGGCGGTGATCGTGCCGTGGTGGTCGCTCATCCACTTCACCCAGCGGGCGGGGCTCGCCATGAACGTCTGCGGACCGGCGAGCACGAGATCGACGCCGCTGACCATCGAGGAGACCAGGATCCCGACCAGGCCCATGTCGTGGTAGAGCGGGAGCCAGGAGATCGCCACGTCCTCCTGAGGGTCCAGGGAGATCGCCGAGCAGAGGGAGTCGACGTTGGCCAACACGGTCCGGTGCGGCAGCATCACGCCCTTCGGGTCGGAGGTGGAACCGCTCGTGAACTGGAGTATCGCCAGCGACGACGGGTCGACGTCACGAGCCCGGAAGTCGGCGGCGTCCCGACCTTGCAGGTCCTTGTAGCCGACGGTTGTCGGGTCGTCGTGGGCGGGGGCGAACAGGTCACGGAAGTCGTCGTCGATCACGAGCAGGCCGATGTCGGCGTCGTGAAGGCGACGACGGGTCTGGGCGATGAACTCGTCGATCGACGACATCCGCATCGGAAGCGGAAGCACGACAACGGTCGCTCCCGCCAGCCAGATCGCCTGGATGGTGGTGACGAGCTCACGGTTGGTCGGTCCGAGTAGGGCGACGTGATCGCCGGGCCGAACTCCGTGGGTGGCGAGGGCCACGGCGTAGCCCTTGGCGTCGTCGAGCAGTTCACCCCAGGTCGTGGGGGACTCGACATCGCCGTCGACGAAGGTGACCGTGCCGTTGCGACGGGCAGGGTCCTGGATGCGCAGGGGGATGTTCACGGCGCGTTCGACCGTCGGTCTCGACCCCCGGTTACCTACAACGATGTGATTCGAAGTGTGGTCTAGGTCACGTTGAAGGCGAGTCCTACTTCGGTTCCGGGAACGCGAATCGGTCGACCGCACGGGCCATGCCGTCGGTGAACCACGTGTCGAGATCGCCGATCGTGCTCCGCAGGTGGCCGAACAGTTCGATCGACAGCATGCCGAACATCGTCGCCCACAGTTCGAGCGCGACGGTCACCGATTCGGGCGAGATGTCGAGTTGCAGCTGGTCGGCCACAGCAACGACGTCGGCTACGAGCGTCGGGGCCACGACGACCGCTTCGATCGGTTCAATGCCTTCCAGCGGACGGATGAGGGCTGCGTAGAGGCGGGACGCGGGCTCGATTGTCGTCTCGGGGGCTACGTAGCCGGGCACCGGCGTGCCGTAGAGCAGCGCGTAGTGATGCGGATGATCGTGCGCCCATCGGCGAACGGCATGCACCCCGGCGAGCACAGCCGCCCGCCCGTCGTCGCTTCGACCGACGGCTTCCTCGACTTCACGGGCCAATCGGTCGTACGCGTCGACGATCACCAGAGTGAGCAGTTCGTCCCGACTGGCGACGTAGCGGTACACGCCGGAGGACGGCATACCGAGGTCCCGGGCGACCGCCCGCACGGATAGGGCGACCGGGCCGACCTCGGCGAGATGCCGACCGGCGACGTCTGTCAACTCTGAGAGCACGGCTTGGCGAGCTCGGGCTCGTGCGGTCGGGGCCATGTGATCACCATATCGCAGGAATGTGAGCACCGCTCTTGACTGTGAGCAGTGCTCACGTCACAATGTGAGCACTGCTCACCAACTTGATCAAGGAGATCGACCATGACGACGACAGACGTTCCCGAACGGACGAGCAACACCGATCACCTCCACCTCTCCCGGCTCGACCGAGCCATGAACGCCACCGTGCGAGGTCTCGCCCACGCCGGCATCAGCATCCAGGGCACACGCGTCCTCGCCGTCCGAGGTCGTAACAGCGGCGAATGGCGCACCGTCGTGCTCAACCCGATCACCGTCGACGGCGTCCGCTACCTCGTCGCCCCCCGGGGCGAGACCCAGTGGGTCCGCAACCTTCGGGTCGCCGGCGAGGGAGAACTGCGGCTCGGCAGACGAGTTGAATCCTTCACCGCCACCGAGGTACCCGTCGCCGACCGTGCCCCGGTCCTCCGGGCGTATCTCGCGGCCTACGGGTGGTCGGCCGGGAGATACTTCGCGGTCGACGCCGCCTCGAACGCAGACGAGATGGCCGCTGCATCACCGGACCACCCCGTCTTCCGGCTCGGTCGAGGCCGTGCACACCGCGGCCCGGCAGGGCAAGGTTGAGGTGTGACCGTTACCCGCCCAGCCGACCCACCGATCGGCGGCAACGTCGACCCTGCCTTCGCCGTCGTGCGGGACGCGTTCGAAGCGAACTTCACCCCGACCGAGGGTGACCCCGGAGACCTCGGTGCCTCGGTCCACGTGATCGTCGACGGTCGCTGCGTCGTGGACCTCTGGGGCGGCTGGGCCGACCTCGAAGGCAGCAGACCGTGGAAGGCCGACACGCTCGTCAACGCCTACTCGGTCGGCAAGGCGATGGTGGCGGCAACGGTGCTCAGCGTCGTGGCGGACGGGACCCTCGACCTGGACGCTCCACTGGCCGGGGTGTGGCCGGAGTTCGCCGCCCACGGCAAGGGTGCCGTGACGCTGCGCGACGCGATGGCCCACCGTGCCGCGGTCCCGGGGATCGACCGACCCGTAGCCGACGACGAGGTCTTCGACTTCGAACGGATCGCAGCCGCAGTGGCGGAAACCGAACCCTGGTGGGAGCCCGGAAGTGCGCACGGCTACCACGTCAACACGCTCGGCCACGTCCTCGGCGAACCGGTCCGCCGCGTCACGGGACGGACCGTCGGTGCCGTTCTGCGCGAACGTTTCGCCGGACCGCTCGACGCGGACGTCTGGTTCGGTCTGCCCGCCTCCGAGCACGGCCGGGTCGCCGAGGTCGACTTCGTCCAGCACGTTCCCGAGGAGTTCCGTCCCCACGGCGGACCCACCCGCCTGGAACGGATGCGACGGGCCGCCTACTTCAACCCGGAGGGGTTGTCCGGGATCGGCACGGTCAACACGACACGATGGCGGGAGGCCGAGGTCCCCTCGACGAACCTGCACGCGACCGCCCGAGGGGTGGCGAGGGTCTTCGCCTCCCTCCTCGCCGACGACGGTCCCGTGCCCGGGTCACTCGTCGCCGAGGCGGCCCGGACCCACAGTTCCGGTCACGACCTGGTGCTCGACCGGGACTCGCACTTCGGTCTGGCGATGATGCTCCACCAGGACGGTCGACCGATCGGGACCTCCCCCGCGTCCTACGGTCACTTCGGCAACGGTGGATCCCTCGGCTTCGCCGATCCTGCCGCCGGCTTGGCGTTCGGCTACGTGATCAACCGACCCGGAGACCGTTGGCAGGTGCCACGGACCCGCCGCCTGCTCGACGCCCTACGGACCTGCCTCGGAGCCTGAACTACGCACTTCGGGGCCTCCGGGCGCAGGCGGTACCTTCGGACGATGGCCGAATCCGCTGCGCCCACCGACTCCCCCGCGTCCGACATCCCAGCGCACCGCTACGACGCAGCGCTGGCCCAGGAGATCGAGGCACGCTGGCAGGACCGCTGGGAGGCCGAAGGGACCTTCGAGGCACCGAACCCCGTAGGCGACCTGAGCGACGGGTTCGCAGCCGTCGCAGACCTGCCGAAGGCGTTCGTGCTCGACATGTTCCCGTACCCGTCGGGGGCGGGCCTCCACGTCGGTCACCCGCTGGGGTTCATCGGCACCGACGTCTACACCCGCTACCTGCGGATGACCGGCCACAACGTGCTGTACACGATGGGCTTCGACAGCTTCGGTCTTCCTGCAGAGCAGTACGCGCTCAAGACGAACACGCACCCGGCGGTGACGACGGAGACGAACATCGCCACCTACCGTCGACAGCTCCGCCGTCTCGGCCTCGGCCACGACCGCCGACGCTCGATCGAGACGACCGATCCCCGCTACTACCGCTGGACGCAGTGGA
>JAGQSN010000316.1 GCA_020439555.1 Acidimicrobiales bacterium
CATGTGGATGAACGGATCGAGGTCCGCGAGGCTGACACCGGCGAAAGCTCGGCGGACTGGAAAGCCTTCGCCTTCGAAGCCATGAGGTGCGGTGGTGACGGTGCGCACGGCTCGGTCGAGCGAGCCGGGAGCCGGCGGGTCGAGGTGGGGGAGGGTGAGGGTGTCGGCGGTGACAGCAGGCATGGCGGTCGACTCCTTGTTCGAGTGTGCCTCGGTGAGGCTCTCCCGCTCCAACATAGTTGAAGATGCAACTATTCCGCTTCGCCCGGCGGAGCAGTCGAGCAGCGGTGCGGCATACGAATCGTTCGGACCTGTGAGAACGATCTCAGCGCAACTCCACCGAATCGGCGCGAAGATCATGTCGTGACCCGAGACGACAGAGCCCGGATGGATGGCTCGGCGGTGCAGTCGGTCCCGCCGGTGCGCAACGGCGCGCCGAGCGAGGTTCCCGCCGTGGTCACCGAACGGGTTTCGCCCGATCCGTCCGCCCTCACCCGTGCGCCGCGTCCGCCGGGTCGAGAGGTGCGAATCGGGGACCGCGAACGTCAGGAGGTGGTCGACCGCCTCCGGGAGGCCGTGGGTTCCGGCCACTTGACCCTCGACGAGTTCGCCGACCGGGTCGATGCAGCCTGGCAGGCTGCCTTCGCCTACGAATTGGCGCCCCTGACCGCCGACCTCCCGGGCCCGGAACCCGCGCCTCGCTCCGACGAGGGCGCAGCCCGGACTCCCTCAAGCGACACCGAAGAATCGACGGTGAACGAACTGGGTACCGATGGGCCGTCCCGGTCATCGGTCATCGGCATCATGTCGGGAACCCAGACACGCGGCCGATGGCGTGTCGCCCCGAAGGTCCAGGCGTTCGCGTTCTGGGGTTCCGCGTGCGTCGACCTGCGTCAGGCGCTCATCGAGAGCCCGGTCGTGGACGTGCATGCGACGGCGATCATGGGCGGTGTCACCGTGATCGTCCCCGAAGGCATTCCGGTCGAGATGGACGGCTGCGTGATCATGGGCGGCACGCTCAACCGCACCGACGACGACTCCGTGCTGGAAGGTGCCCCGGTCATACGGGTGCACGCGTGCGGACTCTGGGGCGGTGTCGAGGCCCGGACCAGGTCGAACTCCTCCGACGATCATGATCACGAGAGCGGTGTGGGTGACGAGGACTTCGCCTTCGTGCCGGACGTGGGCGGCGTACCCGTCGGCACACCGTCGAGGCCACGACACCACGACCGCGATGACCCGCACTCCCGGAACGCCGAGAACGGACGGGTGGAGCGCAACGGTTCTCGGCCGGCCGCCGCCCCCGCGGGAGGAGCTGGTGGAGTGCGCGAGGACCTGCCCGAGGGGACCCTCACGATCATGTTCACCGACATCGTGGACTCCACGGCCGTCGTCGAGTCGATGGGGGACATTCGTTGGTCGAAGGCCCTCTCCCAGCACGATCACGAGCTCCGCACGATCGTCGGTGAACGCGGCGGCACGGTCGTGAAGGGGAACGGTGACGGCCACCTCGTCGTCTTCCCCAGCGCGCGGCAGGCGGTGCTCGCCGGTATCGAGATCCGCGACTCGGCACCCGTGACGCTGCGGGTCGGACTGCACACGGGTGAGGTCGTCCGCCAGGACGGCGACGTGTACGGCCGAAACGTCATCGCTGCTTCGAGGATCGCGGAGTCGGCCGATCCGGGTGACGTGGTCGTGTCGTCGCTGACCAAGGACCTCGTCGAGTCAGCCGGCGACATCGGCTTCGAATGCCCTCGCACCGTCAACCTCAAGGGCCTTTCCCAGCCGTGGACGGTGTACTCAGCGACCATCGGGGTGTCGGCGAAGCCCTGACCTCTGTTCGCGCGGAGCGCGCGAACGAACATACGCGCGGTGCTGTCAGACCCTTCAGGTAGGTTGTGGGCGTGGCTGGTCGAACGAGCGCGCGACGAGGGACATCGACGTCCAACTTCGGTGTCGGCAAGCGTGAGAACCACGACTCCACCGGCTTCTACGAGCGCTTCGGTGCACCGGCCCTGAGCGACGACGACACGATCTCCGTCCTCGGGGTCGACGATGTCGACAGGATCTGGACCCACGATGCGCGCGACATGGGCTCGATCCCCGACAACAGCGTCGCCCTGGTCGTGACGTCACCTCCCTACTTCGCAGGAAAGGCCTACGAGGAGGCCCTCGGGGAGGGGCACATCCCGGCCGACTACGTCGAATACCTGGACATGCTCCACGACGTGTTCGCCGAGTGTGCACGGGTCCTCGAACCGGGCGGACGAATCGCCGTCAACGTCGCGAACCTCGGACGCAAGCCCTACCGATCGCTCTCCGCAGATGTGATCCACCTCCTCCAGGACCGTCTCGGCCTCCTGCTGCGCGGCGAGATCATCTGGCAGAAGGCGCGGGGCGCCGGTGGGAACTGCGCGTGGGGGAGCTTCGCCAGCCCCACCAACCCCGTTCTGCGAGACCTGACCGAACGGATCGTCGTCGCCAGCAAGGGTCGGTTCGACCGGGCGAGATCAGCTTCGAAACGTCGCCGGGAAGGTCTGCCGGCGACCGCCACGATCGGCAAGGATGACTTCCTCGACCTCACGCTCGACCACTGGGAGTTCCCTCCCGAGTCGGCCACGCGGGTCGGTCACCCCGCGCCGTACCCGGTCGAACTGCCACGAAGGCTCATCGATCTGTACACGTTCGAGGGAGACGTGGTCCTGGATCCGTTCATGGGATCGGGAACGACCGCAGTGGCCGCCGTCCGGACGAACCGTCGATACGTCGGCTTCGAGATGGACCCGCAGTACGCGGAGGCGGCGCGCACCCGCATCAAGGAGGCCGAGGAGCAGTGTCGGACCGACCGGGCGCTCGAGCAGGAGGCGGATCCCGGGCTGTTCGTCGGCCTGCCCAGGACGGCGAAGGCCGGAGCGAGGGACCTCGTCGACTTCCAGGCGAGGGCCTCACACGACGGGATCCGCGCCCAAGAGCTGGCCGAGCGGTTGCTGCGCGGCTCCGGCTTCGGTGAGGGCCTGCGCGAGAAGGTGAAGTTTCCGGCGCTCGGAGTGGAGGTCAACTTCGCGGGCCGTGACACCGAGGGGCAGGAGTGGTTGTTCGACGTCTCGGGGGCGTTCAGTAGCAGCCGACCGGGCCTCCAGCGGACCGACACATTGTGGAAAGCGCTCGGGAAGGCCTCAGTGCTGGCGACCGGCCACGACGCGGCGGGGGAGCGGACCCTCCGCTACGTGCTGATCACCACCGACGTTCCCGAGCGCGCAAGCGCGGGTTACAAGGCGCTGATCGCAGCGCAGAGCCACGGACCCATCTGGGACGTGCTGCGCCTCGGCGACCCTCGCACGGTCGTCCAACTCCTGCACTACGCATCGGGCCGTGACGGTGAACGGCGTCCGGACCAGCCGACTGCCTACCGCTGATCGCTGTCAGACCCTCCGGGTACGGTCCAACACGTGCTCTCCGTAACCGTCGCTGACCGGGTCCAGCCCTTGGCGGCCCGGCTCGCGGCCATCCTTCGCGAGGCCCCCGCGGACGCGATGGAACCGGAGTGGATCGCTACGCCGAGCGCCGGGATGAGGGCGTGGCTGTGGCTCGAACTGGCCCGCCACCTGGGTGCCAGCGCCCCCGGCACCGGCGACGGAATCGCCGCCAACCTGGAGTCGGCGTTCGGCGGCACGTTGCGGACGAAGGTGCTGGCGGCGGGTCGACCCGACGACGAACCCGAGTGGTGGTCGGTCGATCGGATGGTCTGGACCGTGCTGGCGGTGCTGTTGGAGTCGCACGACCCCGAACGTCCCGACCGTGGCGACCCCGTCGGCGCGCGTTTCGGCAACGATCACCTCGGCTACGGACAAGCCCGCCGAATCGCCGATCTGTTCGACCGGTACCACCTGCACCGTCCCGAAGTCGTCCGTCGGTGGGCCGCGGGCGACGACGTGGACGTGACCGGTGTTCGTCTGCCCGAGCAGCACCTCTGGCAACCCGACCTGTGGCGCCAGGTGCGCGAACGGATCGGCCGTCCCAGCCCTCCCGAGGAGCTGCCCCGCATCCTCGCCGAACTGGCACGCGGAAGGCTCGAGGTCGACCTTCCCGACCGCATCGCATTGTTCGGCTTCCCCGTCCTGCCCGGCGGTGGCGGCTTCATCGAACTTGCCGAAGCCGTCGCGGTCCACCGCGATGTGAACCTGTTCCTCCTCGATCCGTCGCCAGGGACCTCGGCGACAGTTCGGGCGGATGCCGCCACCCGCACCCGCCCGGCAGTCCGCAGGCGCGCGGACGACCGGACGTCGGACCTGGTCCTCAACCCCCTGTTGCGGTCCTGGGGTCGTCTGCCCCGCGAGTCGGCACTGTTGCTGGCCGATGCCGGAGCCCGGTCCGAGCACTGGAATGCCTCGTTGATCGAGAGCGAAACCGAGCCGGAACCGAACTCGCTCCTAGGTCGATTGCAGGCCGATCTCCGTGCGGGCCGTGCGCCCGACGGATCCTTCGCGCTCGTACCCGCGGACCGCTCCGTCCAGTTCCACGCCACTTACGGACGCAGTCGCCAGGTCGACGTGGCGCGCGATGCGATTCTCCACGCGTTGGCAGACGATCCGACGTTGAGCGAGGACGAGATCCTCGTGGTCTGTCCCGACCTTGCTTCGTTCTCGCCACTCATCACGGCCGGCTTCGGTGCTCCGGCCCGGTCCTACACCACGGAATCCTCGGTCGGCTCCGGCGCACCGCTCGGACCACCCGCGATCCGATACGTGCTCGCCGATCGTTCGCTCGGGCGGGACAACGTCGTCGTCGCGGGACTCGACACGCTGCTCGATCTACTCCCCGGTCGCTTCGACGCGGTCGCTGTGCAGGATCTGGTGGCCCAGCCGGCTGTTCGTGAGCGCTACCGCTTCGACGATGCTGACCTGGCCAGAATCGCCGACTGGGTTGAAGTGGCGAGTGTTCGGTGGGGTCTCGACGTCGACCATCGAATCCCCTTCGGCGTACCCGCCACCGTCACTGGCAATACGTGGATAGGTGCCCTGGACCGTCTCCTCGTAGGTTCCGCGGTGCCCGACGACGACCTGGCACTGTCGGTCGGCAATGTCGCGCCGATCGGCATCGAAGGTGAGGACGTGGACCTCGCGGGCCGCCTCGCGGACCTGCTCGACCGGCTGCGGACTCTCGTGGACGCGGTGGAGGGTTCACGGACCCTCGCGAGTTGGCTCGGTCTCGTGTCGGGAGCTGTCGAGGACCTACTCGCCGCACCCGAGGACGAGGAGTGGCAGGCCGACCGTGTTCGCCGTGTCATCGCGGAGATCAGGGAGCAGGCAGCCGGATCTCCCGGAGTCGAACAGGTCGAGTTCGAGTTCGCCGACATGCGGCGTCTCCTCACGGAACGGTTGGCCGCAGTGCCGAGTCGGCCACCGTTCTTCCGCGGAGGAGTCACGATCACCTCCTTGGAGTCGCTGCGCTGGGTGCCGTTCAGGGTGGTGATCCTGCTCGGCATGGATCAACCGGCGTTCACTCTCCCGGCGGGCGACGGGGACGACCTGATAGCCGCCGTTCCCGTCGTCGGCGATCGGGAACCCCGCTCACACCTCCGGCTCACCCTCCTGGAGGCGGTTCTGGCAGCCAGCGATCGTCTCGTCGTGATCCGTGAAGGCCACGACCTGAGGACCAACCTCGACGTGCCTCCTCCGGTCGTCGTGGCCGAACTGCTCGATACCGTCGCGGCGACGGTGTCGGGGTCGCCAGATCCCGCGGACCTGGAGATCCACCATCCGCGGCAGCCCTTCGACGAGCGCAACTTCCTCGCCGACGGAGTGGTCCCCGGTGACGGACCGTGGAGCCATGACCCGTCGGCACGATTGGCTGCCGAAGCAAGACGTGTTCGCGACCAGATGCGGATCCCGTTCATGGCGGCGCCGCTCGAGCACGGAGATCAGGACACGTTCGATCTGGTCGAGTTGGTGGACGCCGTCTCCGACCCGGTGCGCTCGTTCGTCCGCCGCCGACTTCAGGTGCAGATTCCGGACGCGGCGGAGGGAACACCCACCAGACTGCCTGTCGAATTCAGCGGCCTCGCGCGGTGGAATGTCGGCGACCGCCTGGTCAGCGCGGTGCGGCGCGGTCTCGATCCCGAGCACTGGCTGGAGACCGAACGCTCACGAGGAACACTTCCACCAGGCGGTCTCGGCGACGAGAAGGTCGAGGAGCTCCTCCGTGCGGTCGAGGTGTTGCGGGCAGAAGCCGTGAGACTGAACGTCGCCGATGAGGTGGACACCGTCTCCGTCGACATCGAGTTGCCCGACGGAGCGCGGATCGTGGGTTCTGTGGCGACCAACTCGCTGGCGCAACCCCACGGCCCTGCCCGGATCGGGTTCGGCTCGATGAAGCCCAAGTACAAGCTCGCCGCCTGGATCGATCTCCTCGCCCTCGTGGCGACCGACCCCGAGGCGTCATGGCGCTCGGTCCTCCTCAACATCGACGGCAAGTCGAACCCACAGGTGGCGGACCTGCGCCCCGTCGACGACATCGCTACCCGTCGCCGGGACAGCGCACTATCCGGACTCTCCAGGGCTGTCGAAGTCGCTCGCCGTGCGCGTTGTGAGCCCCTTCCCATGTTCCCCACCCTGAGCCACGCGGTTCACCAAGCAGCCAAGACCGGCGAGCGAGCGAAGGACGACGACTGGCGTGACTTCAGGGGTTTCGCCGATGGATACAAGCCGGCCGCGAGCCTGGTGTTCGCCGATCATTCCCTCACCGACCTGTACGAGATCGCGTCGCGACACGACGACCCCTTCGACGATCCGAGTCGCCTGGTTGGCTGGGCGAGGTACGTGTGGGAGGAGTTCGAGCGCTCCGTACTGGACGTCGGTGCACCGACGGGTGAGGCGGGTGAGTGACGTGACCATGACGCCGTTCTCCGTGAAGGACCCTCTTCCGGACGCGACCCTCGTCATCGAGGCGAGCGCCGGCACCGGGAA
>JAGQSN010000317.1 GCA_020439555.1 Acidimicrobiales bacterium
GGGCAAACGCCCTGGTCAGCGCAGTTTTCGGCGGTGGTTGAGCGGCTCGGATCGGGTCCTTGTCATTGATTTGTCAT
Organism: Acidimicrobiales bacterium; assembly: GCA_020439555.1. Lineage (GTDB taxonomy): Bacteria > Actinomycetota > Acidimicrobiia > Acidimicrobiales > Iamiaceae > Aquihabitans. The sequence continues at coordinate 78 of JAGQSN010000317.1, forward strand.
CAGAGTCGCGGGATCACTCGCACGATGTCGCTGGCGCCCCGGTCGGAGGGGGCTCATCCGGGACGGAGGCAACCCGAGGCTTCGGGTGACTTCGCCCGTGATAAACGACATACTTGTAGTTTGTGGAGATCATCGCTGCGTTCATCGCGGTACTTGGGCTGCTCACAGTCGAGATCTGGCGTCGACGGGGCGACGAAAGGCGCCTCACCGACGCGGCTGCAGCCGAGCGCGGTCAGGCATACGAAGAGTTCACCGGCGATGTTCTGAACGCGCTGTCGGCGCTCCAGCGACTCGTCACCCTCGCCCCGAGGATTGGCCTACTTCCGCCGGCAGCTCCAGTGCGGCAGGCCGCCGGTGACGCACAGGACGCTCAAGCGGAGGTCTCGAGGTCCCACGCGCGGGTACGTCGTCTGGCTCCCGATGACGTCGCCATCGCCGCGGACGCATTACTAGAGGCACTACGCCACGGTTCGGCACTCGTTTCTGCCCGTCAGCGTCACGCAGGGGCCTGGGAACTGGTCTGGGAGGAGACCCGAGAGGCACGAGTGGAGTTCGAGCGGCTGGCCCGAATCGATACAGCTACCCGGAGTGACGCCGGAGAGCGGCGACGCGCTAGCAACCAGATGGCGAGTGTGCGCCCGCGATTCATTCCCTGGACGCGGCGCAACCCTCTCGCGTTGCTCACCCTGCATGACGTCGAAACTCAGGCGAGTCGACGAACGGGTGGACGAGGCGGCTGATGGGTCGGACCCCATGACGGATTCCATCGACGACGAGATCGATGTCGACGTCGCCGAGGGTCGATTCGCCCGCGTCACCCACACGTCCGACTCGCCTCCTACCGTCTACTTCGAGTTCCTCGACGGGACCGCAGGCCACGCCACCAGTGACAACGCCATCCCGTTCGGGGAAGGCGAGGTCGTTTTCATCTCTGGTTCGTCGATGCGCCCGGCGCCGCCCGAGTTGTGGGACCCGGACCCGCAGATCGCAGTTGTTCGACTCAAGCTCGACGACATCACCATCGTGGACACGGGGGGCCGGTGGATGAACGTCCCGACGGTCACGACCGTCGACTACGAGCGCGGTAACACCGTCCACGTCACCAAGGACGGTGTCATGCGGAAGCTCGACGACGAGCCTTTGCGGCTCATCGAGTTCCCCGATCTGACCCCGTCGGTGGTGGCGAAGTTCAAGATCCCTGCTCCGGATGAGTCCTTCGACAGCCTTGGTGGCCTCGAGGACGTCATCGACCGGGCAAACGAACTGATCGAGGTTCCCCTAGAGCACGGTGACGTGTTGGAGATGATCGGTGCTCGCCCAGTCCGTGGGGTCCTGCTTACGGGACCGGCCGGAACGGGCAAGACCCTGTTCGCCCGGATCATGGCCGCCAAGAGCGGGGCTGAGTTCTACCTGATCAACGGCCCCGAGGTGATGAGCAAGTGGTACGGGCAGAGCGAGGAGCTGCTCCGCATGATCTTCGAGGACGCACGCAAGCAGCGGTCGATCGTGTTCTTCGACGAGATCGACAGCGTCGCGGGGCGGCGCACGGACACCGCTCACGAGGCTTCGAACCGTGTGGTGGCGACATTGCTTACCGAACTCGACGGGTTCTCCGCTAGCGAGCACCAACTGATGGTCCTGGCGACGACGAACCGGCCTGAGGATGTCGACGAGGCGCTGCGACGGCCGGGGCGGCTGGATTGGCAGATCGAGTTCCCACTGCCGGACCAGCCTGGGCGAGTCGACATCCTCCGCAAGACCGCGATCGGCAAGCGGATCGCAAGTGATCTGCCATTGGAGGCCATCGCGAGCCGGTCGGACGGTTGGAGTGGCGCGGAGCTCACGAGCATCTGGACCGAAGCGGCGCTGCTCGCAGTCCAGGACAAGCGCGACCAGATCGAGATTGAGGACTTCTTGGGCGGGTGGGAACGAGCAGCCACGCAGCGGACTGTCCGTGCTCAGACGACACGACGGGGGCGAGTTAAGCAGTGAGGAACTGGTTCCGGAAGCAGATGCGAACCCGACGGTGGCGGAAGGACGCCAAGCGCTCCGCGGAGTTGATCCGGGAGTTCGTGTACCTCGATGAGGTCAGCGTGTTCAGCCTCCTCGCATCCAAGGACGGAATGATCGCCACCGACGTGACCGACACGCATGCGTCCACGCTCATGGCCGAGACGTCAGGATCCTTCGGGGCATCCGGAGGCGTGGTTCGCGCGGACGCCAGCGCGAAGGCGCAGGCGTCAGACACTCGTACGACCCAGGTCCTGCGCAAGGCGATCGTGCAGTCGACCTTCCGGGATCTGTACCAGCGGGTGCGCGACAGCCTCGTGATCGCACCGGCGCCGGCCGATGATCGAGCGCCGCAGGTCGGAGCCGACGGCGAGCTCAAGCCTGACGGGTCACGCACCTGGATCCTTGATCCCTCGGACTTCCGGCGTGGCCAGCTGATCGAGCTGACCGTCGAGCTCGAGGCTGAGCCCTTGTTTCAGGCGCGGACTGTCGTGAGCACGTTTCTCGACATCTTCGAGCAGGATCAGGTGCTGTCAGGGATCGCGAACATCGATAGCCTCAGAGATGCCGCCGTGCTGAGCCGGATGATCGAGAAGCTCGGCGCGGGACTCGTACCCCTCCGCGCGAAGGCCCGGGACTACGTTGTCGTCACCAAGGCGGACGGCACCGAACTCGTCGCGCATCGGGATGTGCTCGCAAGCCTCGGACCAAGCCTGGAGACCGCTCCTCTGTACGTCGTTGGTGTCGCCACGGAGACGCTGTTCTGGAAGGACATCCGCACCGTTGTGTTTGCCCGCTCTGAGTTTCAGGTCCTGGCGCGTGTCCTCCGCCCCGACCTGCAGACCTCATGGACCCCGTTGAAGCTCGTCGACGTCCTCGCGCGGGTCGCCCCCCAGTTCCATGATGTGCTTGAGACGATGAACAGCATGGTGCTCGACGCGATGGCTCAGGGGGCGGCGTCACCCGACGGATCGGCTCAGGTACGGCTCGTCTTGGGCGAGTACGCAGACCTGGTCGCAGATGCCCTCGATGTGGAGATCGACTCTGGCGACCCAGCGTTGCTCGCGTTGCTGGAGCCACCAGACGGGTTGCAGCAGGGATCGTCGGTAAAGCAGTGGCGCTTGGCCATGGCACCGGTCGCGAACCATGTCGCAGAGCTCGCCGGTACGCCGATTGATCCACAGGTAGCGGCGAAACTCCGGGTGCTGGCTCAGATGAAGCACGGGTTGAGCCCCATCGATGGGGCTCCAGCGACGAGCGTGGACCCGGCTCCCGGGCCCGCCAAGAATAAGGATCGCCTACTCGACACCGAGATCATTGCCATCTACTGGTGACGTCAGGGCTGTAGTCGATCCCTCCCCGACCTCGCCGAACGGGGGGCCCGCTCCGCAGAGTTGGCGGCGGCGCCGCGTAGGCGACGTGATGCGCAGGCCGTGCCGAGTGCTCAGCGCTGCGTTTGACGAGGGGGGTCCGATTCTGACGTCGGAAGGAACCCCGCCTCGATCATCGTCCTCGCTCGCTCGGCTCCGTGACGAGCGAGGCTGTCAGCGGCCTCGTTCAAGGCATGCCCAACGTGGCCCTTGACCCACTGCCACTCGACGTCGCGTTCTGACAGCAGATCATCGATCTCAAGTATCAAGTCGACGTTCTCCACCGGCTTGCGGCTCGACGTCTTCATCCCCCGTCCGCGCCAGACCGGGAGCCACTCTGTGAACACCCCGATCACGTACTGGCTGTCCGCCTGGATCAGCAGCGGATTGTCGTCGATCGATCGCAGCAACTCTCGTACCGCCATCAGTTCCATCCGGTTGTTGGTGGAGTGGCGCGCGCTCGCCCAGTCCTGCCGACCGTCGGCACAGACCCAAGCCCATCCGGACGGTCCCGGGTTCCCGATCGAGGAGCCGTCGGTAGCCACCACTGTTCGTTTGGCCAATGCCTAGAGCCGTCCGACTGGGACCTCGAAGAAGCCCGCATCGCTCATTTCCTTGGCCAAAGCCTGATTCGCATCGCGGACGTGACCCTTGAACGGCAGGTAGACGTAACCGTTGATGTCCGAGGGCAACTCGAGGTCGTCCCCATCGTCCTTGTAAAGAATGGTCACTCGAGATCTGCCGAGCTTGCCAAGCAGCATGCCCATCTCAAGCACAACGTTCTGCCGAGCTCGCGGCTTCGCGTCAGCCGGCTTCAGCGCAGGGTGGCCGATGTCGTCGGGTGTCAGCAAGACAACTCCCCACTCGACGTCCTTCTGGTAGTGCTCAAGCTTTTCGATGATCGTGTTCCCGCCCGATGGCAGGTCATCCAAGACCAAGGGTTCGAGCCCCCACTTCTGGAGCATCGCCGTCAGCTGGTCCTTGGCCGTTCCGTCGTGGCCATAGACGACGAAGACCTTCCGGGATCCGGCGGGAGCCGTCGAGGGTGTACCGCTGCTTGCGGTCGGGATCGGGCGAGATACGTGCCGTCGATTGCCCTTCGCCCTACCAACCAGGTCGCCGAGGACCGTCTGCATCTTCACCGACTCGTTCCCCTGAACGGTGCAGGTACCTGTCTCCCACACGTTTATGACAGCGTCGATCTCGGCCACCCAGAGCATCGTCTGACCGTTGGGCTTTCTGTCCTCGCCGATGTTCGCGTAGCCGTTTTCGACCAGGCGGGCACGGACGTCGTCTAGAGAGGCCATGGCCAAGAGGGTATGCGAGTACGCGGCGGGCCACCGGGGACGACGTGTCGGTAGTGGTTGTCGCCTTGTCGGTCGTCACTCCGCCCGCGGGTGATCAGATTGGCGCTCCTGCCTGGTCGGGCCGTCGAAGATCCGTCTCGCCACTCGGTCGGCGGCGTCGGACTGCATCGGCCTGGTGACGTGCGTGTAGATCTGGCTCGTGATGTGGGTGCTGCTGTGGTCGAGACGGTCGCTCACGACGTGGATGTCGATGCCCTCCT
>JAGQSN010000318.1 GCA_020439555.1 Acidimicrobiales bacterium
CGGCCTAGACATCCCACGGTTGCAACGTGTCAAGCGGCGGCTGGGAGGCGGTGGGGGCCTCGAACCATCCGAGTGCCGCGTCGACGGCTGCCTCGTGGGAGGCGAGCACCTCGGCACGTACCCACGGATCCGGGGTGAGTGCCCACAGCACCGAGATCGACTTCGGCGCCGAGAACGTGCAGTCGAACCCGCGAGCCGACTTCCCGCCGAACCTCCGGCCGAGCTTCGCTCCGGTCGTCGGGTCGCGTCCGTCGAGCAGCTCGCGAAGCTGCTCGCCTGTCACCTCGCCGTCGAGTCCGAGTGCGAGCCGGCCGGATCCCCACCAGCGTCCAGGAGGCTCGTCCGGATCGAGGTAGTAGTCGACCGGACCACGGCTCAGGCGGTCGGGGCGTTCCCGGTCCTCGGCGAGCCCCGCGTAGTAGTCGAGCAGCTTCCCGAGCTTGTCGTTCGACGCCTGCAGCGTCGTGCAGCGCATCACCGGGACGTTCCCGATCGAGCGAATGCACTCGTCTGTGACCCCATGACCTACTAGGCCGATGAGGCTCGGGAATCTCGCGGGAGTGCTTCTGCCTCAGGCTAGTGAGAGCATTGGCTGCCAGATGTGGCCGTCGGTCGTTCGATGAGAATCGGAGGGGCTGTAGGTGTCGAAGAGTGAGAAGGCGCCGATCACGGACGCCGTCGAGCAGGTCGTTCGATCGGTGCTCGTCCCGACCCTCAAGGAGCGTGGCTTCAGGAAGCAGCGCCATCACTGGTGGGGAGATACAGACGCGACGCACCGGGCGGTCACGGTGCAGAGTTCGCAGTACAACTCGGTGGCCAACGGGCGCTTCACCATCGAGATCGGGGTCTCCTACCCGTGCGTTGGCGAGGATCGGCCGAACAAGCCCGGTGCGTTGTATTGCCGGCATCGGGAGCGGATCGGGTTCCTGCTGCAGGACTCTCATGACCTCTGGTGGTCCTATGAGGACGCGCGTGATCCGGTCGAGCGACTCAAGAACGAGGATTCGTTGCGCGAGGTCTGGTCAACGGCGGGCTTGCCCTTCCTCGACCGAGTGGAGGATCCGACCGAGTACATGGAGTACCTGCTCCGGGAACCTGCGGCGGGTCCACCCGGGATCGAAGCGATTGAGCTGGCGCAAGGGCTCGGGAGCCAGGCCTATCTGGATCGAGCCATCGATGGGTACCTCACGGACTTGAGGTCGGATCACCACGTCCACACCTACCAGAACCCTTTTTCAGTGGGAGATCTGGCCGTGTACTACGCGGAGCTCCTGCCGCACCTCCACGCGGCGGGACGGTCGTTGACCGGCGATGATCTCGAGAGGGCACACGAGGCGGTGACCGAGACGGTGAAAGCGCTCGAAGCAGGCCATCAGCACTATCGCTACCGGCATCACAACCGTGCCGGACTGTTGAACGAGCTTGGCGACCTCCTCGGCATCGAGACCCGCCCGGCGCTCCTCACCGCCTCCGACTGAGGCGCTCGTCCGATTTGTCCGAACTCGCGTGCGTCGTCATCGGCTCGGCCCAGTACGCCGAAGGAGTTCCGTCGCGTCGATGTTGCACGCAGGTTGCACGCCGGCCGGAACCAGCGCCCGAAAACGACCGCAGGTCAGACCTGAAACCCGGTCTGACCTGCTGGTTCTTCTGGTGGTCGGGACCGGCGTCGATCCGGTGACCTTCCGCTTTTCAGGCGGACGCTCTGCCAACTGAGCTACCCGACCGTGCCCGTCCTCACGAGGGAGAAGGGGAGCGGTCCCGACGGGATTTGAACCCGCGACCTCCGGCTTGACAGGCCGGCGTGCACTCCAAACTGCACCACGGGACCTAGGTTGCGTGCCGTCCGACCGGAGTCGGGCAGACACCCAAGGCCTGTCTCCCGAACGGCCGAGGCCGAGCGAGCGACAGCGGCAGACTCTAGCCCACGGCACCTTCATCGAAGCCAACCGGATCCGAGCGTGCGTGCGTTGGCACCCCCAACGGGATTCGAACCCGTGTTACCGCCTTGAAAGGGCGGCGTCCTAGGCCACTGGACGATGGGGGCCGGTTCCGCGAGATGCGGGACGGGCCACGATACCAAGGTGCTCGATGCCGTCTCGACGGGGATGCCGTCCGGCCGCCACGATGGAGGCATCAGCGCCGAGGACGAACCGAACGACGACTGGGACGACGACTGGGACGACGACCTCGAGCCCGGTGCCATCGCCTTGCCGTTGCGCGCCGTCGTGCCGCTCGACGACGGCACGTTCTACGTCAACCTTCCCCCGGTCTTCCGGTCCGTGTTGCACCAGGCCGTCGACGACCTGCGCCATCGCATCGTCATGGGTGACGACTCCACGCGCCGACTGTTCCCGACGGCCTACCCCGACGACCCCGCACTCGACGCCGAGTACCGACGCCTGATGGGCGACGAGCTGCTCCGGTCGCGCTTCGGTGCGCTCGACGCCGTGACCGAGTCACTCGACAACGAGGTGCTCGATGCCGACCAGGCCAATGCCTGGCTCCAGGCGATGAATGCGTTGCGCCTGGCGTTCGGCACCGAGCTCGGTGTCGACCACGACGAGTGGGAGCTCGCCGAGGACGATCCGCGTCTGGCGCTGTACGACCTGTACACCTACCTCGGCTATCTGGTCGGGTCGATCATCGACGCCCTGCGCCACGACGACGGCACGACCTGATCGCCCGCGGCTCGCGTCCTGGTGCCGTCAACGCACACACGCGCGCAGGCCGTCGCGTTGCGCCTGCTGGAAGACGGACAGGTCCAGGTCGGGGTCGGCCAGCTGTTCGACGGTCAGGGCGTCGGTCGTGGTCTTCGCAGCGCACAGCGCCTCGTCGTCCGTCGCGCCGAGCTGGATCGCCTGGGCAGCCACGTAGAGACGGGTCGTCGGCAGGACGATGGACTCGGTGCCCTTAGCGGTGATGCCCATCTCCGCTTCAGGGCCCGGGTCGCATGACTCGATCGCCACGACGCTGGCCTCGCGCTCGACCGAGGCGTCGGCCTCTTCGGGCATCGCATCGGCCCA
>JAGQSN010000319.1 GCA_020439555.1 Acidimicrobiales bacterium
AGAAGGCCAAGGAGTACGGCACCGCCCGCTTCGCCGAAGGCGCGGCGGTGGAGGGGCGGACGGTACTGGTCGTCGAGGACGTGGTCACCTCCGGCGGACAGGTCGTACTGTCGACCGCGGATCTGCGAGGTATCGGCGCGACGGTCACGGACGTGGTCTGTGTGATCGATCGCAGCGAGGGCGGTATCGAGGCGCTCGCAGCCGAGGGTCTGACCCTCTCGTCCGTCGTGGCTCGAGCGGACCTCGATGCCGCGGCGGGTTCCTGATCCCTCAGCTGCCTGCGGCGATCGTCGCGAAACGCTCGAGGAACCCTGTGCGGTGCGGAGTCAACCGCGCCAGCGAAGCGTCGGTGGAGGCGAGGATCGCGTCGGCTCCACCGGGTGCCTTGGCGGCGTCGTCGGGGAACTCGGCCACGAACGTCTCGACCCCGCCCCGGTCGACCTCCAGGTGGAACTGGAGGCCCCACGCGCACGGACCGACACGGAAGGCCTGCTGTTCGTAGGCGTCGGACCGGGCGAGGTGCACGGCCCCGGACGGGAGGTCGTAGGTCTCGCCGTGCCAGTGCAGGACGTCGATCTCGTCGGGCAGCGGACCGAACAGCGGGTCGTCTGCGGCGTCCCGGGTCGAGACGATCCGGGCCCAGCCGATCTCGGCTCCGTGACCCGCGTGCACCTCGCCGCCGGCGGCGACGGCGAGCAGTTGGGCGCCGAGGCATACCCCGAGAACGGGCACCTGCCGGTCGAGGGCGGTCCGTAGGAGGTCGATCTCGTCCCGTCGGGTCGGGAAGTCGTCGTCGCTGCGGGCCGACATCGGGCCGCCCATCACGACAAGGGTGCTGACATCGGCGAGGTCTCCCGGGAGCGGGTCGCCGCGGTCGACCCGTACGACATCGACACGATGGCCGGCGGCGCTCAGCGCGTCGGCGATCGCGGCGGGGCCTTCGGGTGCGAGGTGTTGAACAACCAGAGCCCGCTTCATCTCCCGAACGTCTCCTTCACCATCTCGATCTGCACTTTGGCGAACCTATCGGTACCGTCGGAGCATGAACTCACCGAACGTGGAGGACCGGACCGACGAGAGCCGATTCGTGATCGAGATCGACGGGCTCGAGGCCGAGCTCGTCTACCGCTTGGCCGACGGCCGTCTACGGCTCGTCCACACGGGCGTCCCCGAGGAACTCGGTGGACGGGGCATCGGTGGTCGGCTCGTACGCGCTGCTCTGGACCGTGCAGCCGCCGAAGGCCTCACGGTCGTGCCGTCGTGCGAGTTCGCCCGGGCATGGATCGACAAGCATCCCGACGAGGCAGCCCGGGTGACGATCGCCTGAGGTCGTCACTCCGGGGACGGACCGTCACGCGAGTTCGACCACTCCTCCGACGACGGCTGCGAGCACGGCGTCGATGAGGGCGTCGCCGCTGAGGCGCAGACCCTGGGCGAGGCTGGTGATCGTCCCCGATATGACCAGGGTGATGATCCTCACGTCCGCTGCCGAGAAGACCTCTCCGCGGGCACGACCCCGGTCGATGATGGTCGACAGAGCCACTTCCGCGGGGAGGATGTAGCGGGCCCTGATCTCCCGCCACCCGTCCGGGTCGTGGAGCATGTCCACGGTGAGGCCCGGAACACCGTTCAGGTAGGCCGGGCGTGACATGGTCGTCACGAGCTGCGCGATGTGGTCCCGCAGGTCGTCCCGTGTCGAGCCGGTGTCGGCGACGGTGAGGTCCGACGCCGTGCCGAACAGGGCGTCCGCTACCAACGCCACCTTCGAGTCCCAGACCCGGTACACGAACGGGCGAGTCGACCCCGACCTCCGGGCGACCTCGTCGATCGTGAACGAGCCGTAGCCCACCTCGGCGAGCACCTGGAGCGTGGCCTCGATGACGGCTCTCCGCTTGGCGAGGTCGGGAGGCCTGCCAGGCCCTCGCTTCGTCTCGGTCACGACGCCAGAGGCTACCGGTGCCGCTTGTGCAGGTCGTCCGGCGGCGACATGCTCCTGAACCTTGCAGTGGCCGACGTGGAAAGAAGCGTTCATCGCAACGGCACTCGCGGTGCTGATCGCGTTGAGCACCCGCGGCCGCTCGGATCGTTTCTCCACGGCGGCCCACCCGGCGAGCAGGGAGTTCGCCGGCGTCGCGTTCCTCTACGGGCTGTGGCGAATCGCCCGCGACCTCCCGCTCGACCACGCAGACGGCGCGCTCTCACGGGGCCGATGGATCTGGGACTTCCAGCAGCGGATGCACTTGCCGAGCGAACTGACGTTGCAGGGCTGGTTCCTCGACCACGACGCGTTGGCCAGAGCGGCGAACGCCTACTACGCGGTCGTCCACGTTCCTGCCCTGATCGGGTTCCTCGTCTGGTTGTGGGTCCGGCACCGGGATGCGTATCCGCATCTGCGCAACGGACTGGTGGGGCTGACCGCTGGATGTCTCGTCATCCGCTTCGTGCGTGTCGCCCCACCTCGCTTCTTCCCCGACCTCGGCTTCGTGGACCTCTCCACCCGCTACGGGATGTCGGTCTACGGGCCGGTCGGAACGGGCGTGTCGGATCAGTTCGCCGCGATGCCGTCGATCCACTGCGGCTGGGCAGCGGTCGTCGGCATCGGGATCTGGAAACTGGCCCCGACGCGCTGGCGCTGGCTGGGTCCGCTCCACGTCGTGCTCACGTTCGTGGTCGTGGCCGCGACGGGCAACCACTGGTGGCTCGACGGGATCGTCGCCGTCCTGATCCTGGCGATCGTCCTGTGGGTCGACTCCAGCGTCCGTGACGGGCGGGGAGCCGACCGGCATTCAGCGGTCGGCGGCTGCGAGGACGGCTTTCAGGGAGGCGGTGATGATGTTCGGGTCGGTGCCGACTCCCCAGCGGACCCGCTGATCGGCGTCGGTCGCCTCGACGTAGGCGACGGCGGTGGCTCCTGACCCGGCGCCGAGCGCGTGCTCCGAGTAGTCGAGCACGTCGATCGTCGAACCGAGCCCGTTGCGGATCGCGTCCACGAACGCAGCGATCGGACCGTTGCCCGTGCCCTGGACCGTCACCGGTGTCGCGCCGTCGAGCACCTGGGCGGTGATCGTCGTGCCGGCTTCGGTGGTGGCGATCTCGTGCGAGCGGAGTTCGAAGCGGTGGTCCTCGGGGAAGTACGCCTCGTTGAACGCGTCCCACATGGCGGCGGGGGTGATCTCCGTGCCGCTGTCCTCGGTGATCGCCTGGATCGTCTTGGAGAACTCGATCTGCATGCG
>JAGQSN010000320.1 GCA_020439555.1 Acidimicrobiales bacterium
CGAGGCCCGTCGTCGGAGTGACGACAGCCGTTCCGTTGGTCGCAGCCTCCGAGGCGGAAGCGAGAGTCACGACCGGCACCGCGGTGAGGGTCACCGCCAGAGCGGCTAGCGCACCGCGCCAGGAACGGGTCCTCCGGCGCAGGGTTCGTGGTTGGCTGGTGATCGGCGACAAGGGGATTTCTCCTGGCTGTCTCGTACTGGTCAGGGATTGTTCGGTCGGTTTGGAGGCGACGCGCGTCGTTCGATGCTCAGGCGGACGCGGAACGGGCGCGGAGGTAGAAGGCGGCTCCGCCTGCCGCTGCGGCCGCAGCGAGGACGATTGCGACGACGAGCACGGCCGAGTTCCCGCCACCGCCACCATCACCGTCGCCCGTGTCGACCGGCTCGGCCGCTACCTGGGAGGTCGCCGGGCGTTCGGTCGTGGTGGTGACGGAGGGCTCGGTCGTTGTCGTCGTCGACTCGATCGGGGCGACGGTGGTGCTGGTGATGGGGGCGGCCGTGGTGGTCGGAGCCACGACCGTCGTCGGGGTGACCGGCGGTTCGGTGACGGGAGGGACCACGGTCACGGGTGGCGCGACCGGAGCCTGGGTCACAGGAGGGCTCACGGGCGCTGCTCCGAAAGAGATCGGCGCCAGGCGATCCTGGGAGCGGTCACCGCTGTGCCCCTGCACGGCGCTGGTCTTGATGGCGCATGGCGTGACGGTGCAGTCGGTAGCTCCGAAACGGGCAGTCACCATCACACCGCCCTTGGTGAAGCTGCCATTTCCATCGGTCATGACCTTCTGGAGGCCGATCGAGTTGCACGTGTGGTCTTCGCCAGACGTCGACCGGCACTGCATCACGAACAGTTGGATGTTCGGCTTGAAGCCTCGCCCGGTGACGGTCACGAAGTCGCGTGACGGGTTCAGGCCGGTCGACGGCGAGACCGAAAGCGAGGGTGCCGCCGATGCCGGGGAGATGAACGTGAGGAGGGCAGCTAGTACGGCCGCGGCCGCAACACCCGCGACGGTGACGGAAGCGAGGCCAGAGGCGCGCTCGACGGCCCTCGCGTTGCGGACGTTGGCTGGAAACATCACGGGTTGTAAAGGTAGCCTAATCCCCATGCCGCGCCAAGACGACGCTCCTCCTCGCACCGTCTCTGACCTCGGCTTTTCACGACTCTGCGTCGTGACCCCTCGCAATCGCTGCTTCGGTTCTGACAAACTGTCGTGAACGACGTGACAGAATGTCGTGAACGAGGGGGTCGACCGCAGGTGTCGACCCCGAAGCGAGGAGCAGCGAACGATGACCACCGCGCAGACAGAGGCAACCTTCTCGACGGTCCTGCGGGAACGCACCGCGGACGACCACAGGGGTGCGGAGACGTCGCGGTTCATGTCCGCGCTGCTCGACGGATCACTCCCGGCGGAGGGCTACGCCGACATGCTCGCTCAGCACGCGTATGCGTACGCGGCGCTCGAGTCACCGTCCGCCGCGATCGCCGAGGACCCGGTCGTGCAACCGTTCCTGCACCCCGGCCTGCTGCGCACGGCTGCGCTGGAGGCGGACCTCGAGGACCTCGCCGGTGCCGACTGGCGCTCGACCTACCCGGCTTCCCCCGCGACCGAGCGTTACGTCGCACGACTCCGGGAGGTGGGCTCCGACTGGCCCGGTGGCTACGTCGCCCACCACTACACGCGCTACCTCGGGGACCTCTCCGGAGGCCAGTACATCGGCCGGGTGGCCTACCGCACCTACGACCTTTCCCCGGAGCACGGTGGCCGCTTCCCCGTGTTCGAAGGGCTCGGCGACCTACGCGAGTTCAAGGACGCCTACCGGGCCTCCCTCGATGCCGCCCCGTGGGACACCGAGGAGCAGGTGCGCATCGTGGAGGAGATCCGCGAGGCATACCGGCTCAACGGCGACGTCTTCACGGACCTGGAACGTCACGTCGCCTGAGGACGACCGACGGGCGACCCGCGGACGCCGCTGAACCGGGCGCCGTCTCCACGAATCGCCTCCACGTTCACCCCTGCTTCCTGCGGTCGGAGAAGGGTGGCCGTCGATGACCGGCTACGTGGCCCGGCGCGTCCTGGCGATGCTGTTGACGGTCCTCGCCGCGGTGACGTTGCTGTTCCTGCTGCTGCACGCGTCCTCGGCGAGCCCCGTCAACAGCCTCCCCCCGCAGGTCGCCGCCGATCCGGGGGCCAGAGACGCGTTCCTCGCCGAACGCGGCCTCGACGGATCGCTCCTCTCGCAGTACGGCCGCTACCTCGGACGGCTCGCACGCGGTGACCTGGGCGAGTCCGCCTACGACGGTTCGTCGGTATGGGAAGCCATCTCCGTGTCGGCCCCGGTGACACTCGAACTCGGGTTCATGGCGACGATCGTCGCCGTCGTGCCGGGTATCGCCGTGGGTATCGCGGCCGCCCGTCGACACGGCCGGTGGCCCGACGGGGCAGCGCGTGTCGGGACGTTGCTGGCCATCTCGATCCCGTCGTACTGGTTGGCCGTGCTCTGCCTCGTGCTCGTCGGCGAACGGGCACCGGACCTGCTGCCATCCGCCGGCGGGTTCCGCACCTTCAGCGAGGACCCCGTCGCGAACGTGCGCTCACTGCTGCTGCCGGCTCTGGTACTCGGCCTGGCCGGGTTCGCGATGATCGCCCGGGCACTCAGGACCGCGCTGATCGAGGCTTACGAGAGCGACCAGGTCCGCTTCGCCCGGGCGATGGGCGCCTCGGAGCGGCACATCCTGCGACGGGTCGCTCTGCGAGCGGCCGCGCCGTCGGTCGTGACCGTCGTCGGGCTCGTCATCGCCACGCTCGCGTCGGGCACGGTTCTCGTCGAACACGTCTTCCAGATCCCCGGGATCGGCCAACTCATGGTCACGGCGTTCACCCGACCCGACTACGACCTCGCGCTCGGAACGGCGATCTTCACCGCGCTCGTGTTCCTGGTTCTCAACCTCGTCGTCGACGTGACCATCCACGTGCTCGACCCGCGCACCCACCGCGGCTCGGTGCGCGGGACCATCAAGGACCGCACCCCTGATCCGGCGGTCACGCCGTGACAGCACCCAGGATGCGCAGACGTGCGGGGCTTCCACGCCCACCCGTGCTGACGGTGTTCGGTGGCCTTCTGCTCGCCGTCTACGTCGGTCTCGCCCTCGTGGGGCGGTTCGGCGGAGCGGACACGAACGCGCTCGTGACACTCGGTGCGGAACCACCATCGCTGAGCCATCCGTTCGGTACGGACACCCTCGGACGCGACCTGTTCGACCGGGTCGCGGTGGGCGCCTGGACGTCGCTCACGACCAGCGCGGGGTCCGTCCTGCTCGCGGTGCTCGTCGCCGTGCCGATCGGCATCGTTGCCGCGCGCACGGCCGATCGTTGGATCGACCAGGTGCTGATGCGGATCGTCGAGACGGTGCAGGCGATACCCCCCTTCGTGCTCGTCATCGTGATCCTGGGGATGATCGGTACCGGACCGAGCAGTGTCGCCGGGATCGAGATCGACACGACCGCCAAGGTGATCGGCTGCCTCGCGCTGGGCTTCGTTCCTTTCTTCGCCCGGGTCACGCGGTCCGCTGCGATCGTCGAACTCGAGGAGCCCTACGTCGAAGGTCTCCGTCTCGTCGGCGTCCGTGAGAGGGAGATCCTCTTCCGCGAGGTGTTACCGAACGTCGCCACAGCGATCACCGTGCAGGTGTTTCTGGCTCTGGCCATCGCCGTGTTCGCCGAGGGCGGGCTGTCGGTCATCGGGCTCGGGGTCCCGCCACCGGAGCCGACCCTCGGGAACCTCGTCGCGGACGCCGGCGCGCAGCTCCTCGACGGCGCCTGGTGGTACGCACTCACCCCCGGTCTGACGTTGGTGGCGGGCATCACGGGGTGCAACCTGGTGTCCGACGCGGTGGCCGACCGACTGCTCGACACCCCTCCCGGCCCAGGTGCGGGCCCTCGAACCTCCGGCCTGCGAGGCCGAACAGCGAAAGCAGCCTGATGCCCCACCCGATCCTGTCCCGTCGACGCTTCCTCGGCCTCGCCGCCGGTGCCGCCGCCGCAGGGCCGGCACTGCTGACCGCCTGCTCCGGTGGCGGCAGCGGAGACCGCGTCGTCGCCCGCCACCGCGACGGGATTCTGCGAATCGGCGTCGCCGGCGCCCCGACGAACATCAACCCGATCGACTCGGGCTCGGAGCAGACCCGCTGGCCCGCCGAGGCGATCGTCGAGACCCTCTACGCGTACGACGACGACCTCGCGTCGGTCCCATTGCTCGCCGACGGTGAACCGATCGTGAGCGCAGATCGCCTCACCTGGACGATCAAGCTCAAGAAGGGCATCAAGTTCCACAACGGTGACGAACTGCGGGCCGACGACGTCATCGCGACCCTCGACCACATCCTCGACCTCGGGTCCGGGAGCGAGTGGATCACCTACCTGCTCGACTACGTCCAGCGGTTCGACAAGGTCGACGACCACACCCTCTCGATCGGCCTCGTCCGCCCCTATGGCCTGCTCCGCTCCCACCTGACGAACCTGCCGATCACGCATCGGGACTTCGCCGGGAGGCGCGACACGATCATGGGCACCGGGCCGTTCCGCCTCGACGGACACCGGCCCGGCCAGTCCTACACGTTGTCCCGCTTCGACGGATACCACGGTGAGCAGTCGGAGTTCGAGGGCATCGAGTACACCGTGTTCGCCGACGGCGCGACGCGCCTCGTGTCGCTCCGTCAGGGCAAGGTCGATCTGATCACCGCGGTCCCGTTCCAGAACCTCGGTGCCGTCGAACGCGACGACGACCTGAAGCTCGTCGTCGCGGATTCACCGCTCGACGTCCTCACCTACGTGAACCTGCACACCGAACCGTTCTCGGACCGCGAGTTCCGCCTCGCGGTCGCCCACTCGATGGATCGAGCGGGGGTACGAGACCGCGTCTACGCGGGTCACGCCACCATCGGTCAGGGCCCGATCGGCCCCGCCGAGCTCGGCTGGGACCCCGACCTCGACGTGTTCGGGGCAGAGCGTGACCTCGACCGTGCGAGGGACCACCTGGCCAAGGCCGAGACCGACGTGCGGAAGTTCAAGGTGACGATCGGGACCGGTCAGACCTCCAAGGAGATCGCCGCGGTCCTGGTCGCGGGCTGGGCGGAGATCGGCATCGACGTGGAGATCCTCCCCCTCGCAGGAGGTCCGTGGTCCTCCGCGTGGCTCGCCAACGACTACGAGATGCTCATGAACACGTTCCAGAGCGGGTTCACGAGCGGTCCCGCCAACTACCTGACGCTCGCGCCCGCTCACTCGCGGAACATCCTGAGCTGCGGGTACGTGGACCCCGACGTCGACGCGTGGATGGACTCGGTCTGGGAGACCGACGTCGACGCCGAACGGGTAGACGCGCTCGGCAAGATCAACAGGCGTCTCGCCGAGGAGGCAGTGATCTTCCCGCCCGTCTACCCGAAGCTGGCGATGGCGCAACGGGTCGAGCTGAGCCCGCTCGACCGGGAACGGCTCCGCATCAGCCGCATCGAGCCACAGCACCTGCACTTCGTCGAACCGTCGTGACCGAACCGGGGCACGACACCGGCGGCGGTCGGGGAGAAGGCGGGCAACCAGCTCTGGTAGTGGAGAACCTGAGCGTCACCTACGACGGGCCAGCCGGGCCGGTACGCGCTGTCGACGGGGTGTCCTTCGAGGTCGAGCGTGGCGAGGTCTTCGGTCTCGTGGGCGGCTCGGGCTCCGGCAAGAGCACGATCCTCGACGCGCTGCTCGGGCTGAGCTCGGCCAGAGCGTCCGTCGAGGCGTCGACGCTGTCGCTCGACGGGACGGACCTCCGATCTCTCGATCCCGAAGAGTGGAGGTCGATACGTCGCAGCCGGATCGCGTTGATCCCGCAGCACCCGATGACCGCGCTCGCGCCGACGACGTCGGTCCGACGACAGGTCGAGTGGTATCTGGGTGCCGGGGCCCTGGAGCGCCACCGGGACGAGTTCGTCCGCATCGGCCTCGACGCCGTCCTGGACCGTCCCGACGACCTACCTCGTGCGTTCTCGGGTGGACAGTTGCAGCGACTCGTGATCGCGATCGCGACGTTCGGTTCCACCCCCGAGGTCATCCTCGCCGACGAACCGACGTCGACCCTGGACGCGACGGTGCAGGCGGCCGTTCTCGACGCCCTCACCGAGCGACGCGCCGCGCTCGGCAGCGCCATGGTGTTCGTGTCCCACGACCTGGCCGTGGTCGCCCAGGTCTGTGACCGCGTCGGCGTCCTCAGCGACGGTGAGCTGGTCGAAGTTGGACAGGTGCAGCGTCTCTTCTCCGAGCCCGAGCACCCGTTCACCCGCTCGCTCGTGTCGGCCGCAACGGCGCCCCGGCGCTCGGGTGCGGGCGACCTCGCACCATCGACCGATGGTGATCGGGGCGAGCCTCCGATGCTCGAGGTCGAGGGTGTGACGCACTTCTTCGGCGATCCGGCGGGCCGGCGCCGAGGCCGCCGGAATGGAGA
Source organism: Acidimicrobiales bacterium (assembly GCA_020439555.1). Classification (GTDB taxonomy): domain Bacteria; phylum Actinomycetota; class Acidimicrobiia; order Acidimicrobiales; family Iamiaceae; genus Aquihabitans. Next base: position 6,484 of record JAGQSN010000320.1, read on the forward strand.
GGCGACGAAGGGTGGAACCGAGGGTCCGGCTCTGGACGGTGTCGGTCTGCGACTCGCCAAGGGTCGGGTGCTCGCGATCGTCGGCGAATCCGGATCAGGGAAGACGACCCTCGCCCGGATCATCGCCGGTTCCCTGGAGCCCACGTCCGGGACGATCGCCCTGGACGGGATACCTCTCACGGGAAGCCGCTCGTCGCAGGACAGGCGATCGGTGCAGCTCGTCGTACAGAACAGCCGATCCGCTCTCAACCCTCGCCGCAGCGTCGCCCACGCCCTCATCCAGGCTCAGCGTGTCCACGGACTCGGCGATGACCGCACGGATCGGCGCAACCGGGCCACCGAAGTGGCCGAGCGCGTGGGCCTGAAGGCGGAGCACCTCCGTCGCCGTCCGAGTCGTCTGAGTGGCGGGGAACTGGCCCGAGCGGTCATCGCCCGTTCGCTCCTGCTGTCACCCCGCCTGCTGATCCTGGACGAACCGACCGCCAGCCTCGACGCTCAGGTGAAGGCCCAGGTCCTCGAACTGCTCGCCCGTATCCGCCGGGACCTGGACCTGACGGTCGTAGTGATCACCCATGAGCTGCCGACGGCACGCGCGATGGCCGACGAGGTCGCGGTGATGGACGGCGGCCGGATCGTCGAACACGGGAACGTCGAAGAGGTGCTGACCGACCCGAAGACGCCGCAGGCGAAAGCGCTGTTGGCCAGCGAGCCGCAACTCGGCTGAGTGTTCAGGACTCGGCGACGACCCCACGGAGGCCGGCCGCGCCGAACAGCGGCTCCAGCACCGATGCGAGCGACGGACCCCGCCGCAGGGACTGCCCGCCGTCGATGGTGATGTTCTGGCCGGTGAGCCACGTCGACTCGGGACCGGCGAGGAACCGCACGAGCGCCGCGATGTCGTCGGGCCGGCCCATCCGACCGAGCGGCGTGTTCTCGGTGTAGCTGTCGAGCACCGGGCCGCCGGCCGTGATGAAACCGACGAGATCCGTGTCAACGAGGCCGGGGTTGACACTGTTGACCCGCACGGAACTCGGCCCCAGTTCGTCCGCTGCCTGACGGCAGAGCTGGTCGACGGCGGCCTTCGAAGGCCCGTAGGCCCCGAACCACGGGTGCGGCAGCTCGGACGCGATCGACGACACGGCCACGAACGAACCGCCACCGTTGCGGACCATCGCAGCGGCACCGTGCTTCAGGGCGAGCATCACACCGGTCAGGTTCATCGCGATGGTCCGATCCCAAGGCTCACGATCGAGGTGGGTCACCGGACCGATCGACTCGCTGCCCCCTGCGCTCGCCACGACGATCCTCAGCCCACCAGGAGCGGCGGCGTCGGCTTGACGCACCGCGACCGCCACGGCCTCTTCGTCGGTGACGTCCGCGACGACACCGACGATCCGAGCGCCTTCGACTCCGGCCTCCACGTCGGCCACAGCGGCGTCGAGCCGTTCCCGGGTTCGCCCGCAGATCGTCACGACCGCGCCGTCAGCAGCCAAGCGCCGTGCCACGGCCAGCCCGATCCCCGAACCACCACCCGTGACGAGCGCCCCCTGCCCGTCGAGATCCAGCGTCCTACCCGTCGCCTCGCTCATGGTCCCCTCACGCTCGTTGGATTCAGCCAGCCGGCTCACCCTAAGTGCTCCCCAGGGAGGGAACGTCAACCGCGCATTGCGGGTGACGGGTAGACCGTGCCGACTCGTTCACCGTCGAGCCAGTCGGTCAGTCGGTCCGCTTCGGCCAGTAGAGCCTGACGGGCTCCGGTTGGTACCCCTTCGACCATCCGCAGTTCGACCCGACCCGCTTCGTCCTGGACCCACGCCCCGACGGCACGGCCGTTCACCCACGCGGTCGTCCCGGCGTTCCCCGCTGTGTCGAAGAGGCGCTCGGCGTGCGGACCGAGGTACCACTCCCGCTGCTTCCAACCCATCACGGTGGCATCGAGGACCGGCAGCAGTGCCACCCAAGGTCCGGGGTCGGGAACCGGGTCCACGTCGTGGGGGAGCAGCCAGCCGCTGTCGCCGCCCTCCAACTTCACCTCCACCGCCGAAAGGTCGGCGAGCGCAGTCCGCACCGCCGCCTTGGTCCCCCCGAGCCACCACCGGATGTCCTCGACGGTCCCCGGGCCGAAGGTCCAGAGCCAGCGTCCGATGATCTCCCTGTACCCCTCGTCCGCCCCGGGCAGAACGGGCACCTCACCCAGCCATGCGGCCATGGAGGTCCATCGCGGCTTCGACACCCGCCAGTGAGAGGAGTTCGAGCCACGCACCACGAGCCCTTCGGCACCAAGGACGGTCAGGAGCCGACCGGCGAGGTTCACCTTCGCCTCGTAGCGCTTGCCCGGGCTGCTCACGATCGTCACGTCGATGTCGGGTACGTCCGCCCTGAGCTCCTGGGCGGTGAGCTCGTCGCCTCCGGCGAGCCTGGCCATCGTCGCTTCCCGACCCCGCTCGATCCACGCGTCCGGATCGTCGGTCACTCCCGCGTCGACCAGGTCCTTCGCGAGCTTCTGCCGTTCGGTCACCGCCACCCGGGCAGCCGCGCTGCCGAGCGCGTGTGGCAGCAGGTCGCGTGGGAAGACGAACAGGGTGCGACGCATCGCGAGTTGCTTCACGAGGGTGCGGTCCACCTCGAGTGCCCGTTCGACCTCACCCCGGACGAAGCCTGGCACCCTTGCCCACGCCGACAGGTACGGGGTCCCCGGTTCGGTTGCGTGCAGGACCGTCAGCGCCCTGGCGACCTCCTCGGCGGATCCGAAGCGCGTCCCGGGCGCGAGTCCGTGTCGGACGGCCATGCGGGCGCGCCGCTCGTCGTCGCCCACCGTTCGCATGATGACGGCCCCGGACGGTCAGCTGGACGGCCAGCGCGTCACGAAGCGCAGAACCTTCTGCACGAGCCCCGGATAGGGGGGATAGGCCGCCTTGAGATCGCCGCGGGTCGGGCGGCGCAGCACGGACTTGGTATGGCTGAACGTGTCGAACCCGCTCTTGCCGTGGTAACTGCCCATCCCGCTCGGCCCGACGCCGCCGAATGGCATCGACGGGACGGCCACCTGGTACACGGCGTGGTTCACGCACGCCGAACCGGCGGTGGTGCGCTCCAGCACCTCACGCTCGGTGTCACGCGACCCCGTGAAGACGTACAGGGCGAGGGGCCTGGGCCGGTCGTTGACGAAGTCGATCGCGTCCTCGACCGTCGCGACGCTGAGCACGGGCAGGATCGGTCCGAAGATCTCCTCCTGCATCAGTCGGGAATCGAGGTCGGGTTCGCGGACGACGACCGGCGCCATCGTCCGGGCTTCCGCGTCGACCTTCCGCGGCAGGAGCTCCTCACCCCCGTGGTCCTCCAGCAAGGACTCGAGACGACCGAGGTGGGACCCGTTGATGATGGAGGTCGGCTCCGCGCGGTCCCGCACGGTCGCCAACTCCTCGACCAGCCGACGGGTCAGGTCCTCCGCTACCGCTTCTTCGACGAGCACGTAGTCAGGGGCGACACAGGTCTGACCGGCGTTCAGCCACTTCGCCCAGGCGATCCGCCGGGCGCTCACGGCGAGATCAGCGTCGGCAGCGACGATCGTCGGGCTCTTGCCACCCAGCTCGAGCGTCACCGGGGTGAGATGCTTCGCGGCGGCCTCCATCACCACCTGACCGACCCTCGTGCTACCGGTGAAGAGGATGTGATCCCACGGCTCGGCGAGAAGTTCGGTGGTCACGTCGACACCGCCCTCCACGACCGCCACCGCATCCGGGTCCAGGTGCTGGGGCACGAGCTCTGCGAGCACGGCCGACGTCGCGGGCGCCAGCTCGGAGGGCTTGAGCACCACCGCGTTACCCGCGGCGAGGGCGCCCACCAGAGGTGCGAGGAGCAACTGGACCGGGTAGTTCCAAGGTGCGATCACGAGCACCAGGCCGAGCGGCTGCGGCTGGGTCCACGCTTTGCCGGGTTGGGCCACCGTCGGCACGGGATGGCTGGTCGGCTTCACCCACGAGTCGAGGTGCTTCAGGGCGTGGAGGGCCTCGTCGCGAACCGTCAGCAGGTCCGTCAGCCAAGCCTCGAACGCCGGCTTGCCGAGGTCGGCGTCCATCGCCGCGACGATGCGTTCCTCGTTCTGCTGGACGAGGTCGATCAGTCCCTGGAGCTGACGCTTGCGCCACGGCACCCCGGCGGTCCGGCCCGATCGGAACGTCGCCGTCAGACGCTCCCTGATCGAAGCCAGGTCCTCCGACTCGGAGCCGGAGGCTCGTGGCTCGGTGCGTGCGGTGTCGTTCATCAGGAGGCCCCCGATCCGTTCTTCACCCGACAGGGTCGACGTCGACGGTATCCGTTCCGGAGCCGTCGCGGACCGGGAGCCGCCTGCGTCGAACCGGCTTCCTGTCGTCGGCCATGAGGTGATGCCGTCACGCCGGTCGGACGTTCAGGTGGCGGTCCACCGGATCGGCAGGTGCTTCAGGCCGCCGACGAAGCTGGCATGGGTGTTGACCAGCGGACCGATGGCCTCGACGTCGGTGACCCGATGGGCGAAGTGTTCCAGGAACACCCGGATCTCCATCTTCGCCAGGGCGGCACCGAGGCAGTAGTGCTCGCCGACACCGAAGCCGAGATGCGGGTTCGGGTCACGGTCGATGCGGAACTCGAACGGGTCCTCCCAGACGGTCTCGTCCCGGTTCGCGGACGGGTAGTACAGGACGAGGTTGTCGCCCGCCTTGATCTCCTTGCCACCCACGACGCAGTCCTCCGTCGCGGTGCGGATGAAGTGGATCACCGGACTCGCCCAACGGACGACCTCGTCGGCTGCGGTACGGGCGAGAGACGGGTCGTCCCGGAGTGCTGCCAACTGGTCGGGGTGCTCGAGGAACGCCGCCATCCCACCCGACAGCGCGTTCCGGGTCGTGTCGTGGCCGGCGGTGGCGATCAGCACGAAGTAGCTGAGCAACTCCATGTGCGGCAGCGGCTCACCGTTCAGCTCGGCGTTCGCGAGCACCGACGCCAGGTCCTCACCGGGCTCCGCTCGCTTCTCCTCGATGAGCTGGAAGAAGAAGTTGAACATCTCCGGCAGAAGGTTCCAGCGGTCCTCCCGACCAAACTCGGGGTCCTCGGCACCGAACAGCTCGTTGGTCAGCCGCAGGATCACGCCCTCGTCCTTGGTCGCCACCCCGAGGATCTCGCAGAGCATCTTGAGCGGGTGCCAGGACGCGAAGTCGGCCACGAAGTCGAGTTCGACGCCCTCGCCCGCGTAGCGGTCGAACAGCAGGTCGGTGATCTCCTCGACGCGAGCTTCCAGGTTGGCGATGACCCGCGGACGGAAGTACGGACCGGCGAGTGACCGGTACTCGCGGTGTTCGGGCGGGTCCATCGTCACGAGCATGCGCAGCGGCATGCCTCCCTGGTCGGCTGCGTCCGGGAACGCGGCGAGCATCTCGTCCTCGACGGCCTTCGGGGTGAGGGTGAGCCTTGGGCGGGAGGAGAAGCGCTCCGGGTGTGAGGAGATCTCCTTGACGTCGGCGTGGCGCGTGACGGCCCAGAAGGGCCGGTAGCCCTCCGGTTCGCACCAGTGCACCGGATCCTCGGCGCGGAGCCTGGTCCAGGTGTCGTGCGGGAAGCCATGTTCGCCGTAACGCTCGGGCAGGGCCAGGTCGAGCGGGTCGATGGCAACGTCGGTCATTCGTCTCGTCTCCGAGTAGGGGGGGGCGTCGGCGGGCGGCCAGACCGTAGAACGGATCGCCGCCACCAGGCGGACCGTGTGTCCTACGACACTCCGGGACTGGGGAGGAACACCGCCGAAGTCCGATTCCGCTCCTACGATGCCGCCGTCGAATCCCGGAGGCAGGACGGACTTGGACAGCGACACGCACGAGGACGAAACCGCTTCCGACCCTGAGCGGTCCGAGCGCTATCGGTTCGGGGCCGGCACAACGATCGATGTCGCGGTCTCGGTCGGACTGCTGATCGCCGCGTACCTGGTACGGCGCACCGCCCTGCCGACCGACGGGCTGCTCTTCGACGACTCGTGGGTGGTCGTAGGGGCGTCCAAGGGAGGCTTCGGCCAACTTCTCGACGTCTCCACGAACCATCCAGGCTTCACGGCCGCACTGATGGTGTGGGCCCGAACCGTGTCCCGTCGGAGCGAACTGTTCGCGTGGATCCCATTCGTGTTCGGCGTCGTCGCGCCGGCCGTCTTCTACCTGGTCGGCGCTCTGCGCCTCCGGATCTCGCGGCCGGTCGCGGCCGCGGCCGCGATCGTGTTCGTGATCGCCCCCGAACATGCCATCTACTCGTCGCGGGTGAAGCCGTACGTCATCGGAACACTCCTGACCGTCGTCCTCGCGGCCGCCGTTCCATGGCTCGCGAAGAAGCGATGGGGCATCGGTGTCGCATGTGCGTGGGTCGGGTTCGCTTTGCTGGCCGGTTCGGTCGAGGCCCTGTCGCTGGTGGTCACCGCCGTGGCGATCCTCGTCATGGTCGCCCACCCTGCCGGTGATCGCCTGCTCCGGGTCGGAGCCCTCCTGGTGCAGGGCCTCCTGCAGGCGGTGCTGCTCGTCACGGTCCAGGGTCGTTTCGCTTCTGCGACCGTCGCCAAGGAGTGGGAGACCACCTACGACGGCTACCTCGAACCCGGTGAGGGCGTGATGTCTCTGCTTCGCCAGATCGGGGCGCACGTCGCCCGGCTGGGGCAGAACGTCGCGCCCGGTTCGAAGCTGTCAGGGGTGGCTGTCGTCGCAGTCGCCCTGGCCGGCCTGTGTTGGCGGGCGCGCCGTGGAGACCAACGCATCGCGGCCCGCTTCCTCCTGGCGCTCTTCGTCGTGTCCTTCGTGGGTGGGCTCGTGCGTCAGATCCCGTTCGGTCCTCGTGTCGGCAACCCTGCCTTCCCGGGCGGTCGGGCGAATCTGTGGATGCTCCCTGTGTTGTTCTTCGGCCTGGCTTGGGCGGTGGACGCCGTCCGACTGCTGCTGGCCCGAGTTCAACCACGCTTGTTGCTGCCGTTCACTGCGGCCGTACTGGCCGGGGCTCTGGCGGTAGGTGCGGTCCACTTCGACGACTCGCGCACCTACCCGCTGCCCGGCGAGGCGTGGGCCGCCAGGAAGGTCCTGGCGGCAATGGACGACTCGACGATGGTGATCGTGTTTCCGGCCGGTCAGATGACGGTCTCCGCCGAGCCGGGGATCCCGGTCAGACCGGTGGCGGACAGGAAGTCCCACCAGGGGTTCATGCTCAGGTGGACCGATCCCCGTTGGAACAACAGTGACGTCTGGGGCAGGCCTCGACGTTTCGAGAAGAAGCTGAACAGCGCCGACCGGGTGATCATCCACGACGGGTTGCCCGGCTTCGGCGACGGATCGCTCGCCGACGTCCGGACCCGACTGCGCCGAGAAGGTTTCCGGAAGACCGACAGCGCGCTGCACGGCATCGTGCTGGTCGAGGTGTGGGACCGGGAGAACCCGCACCCCTAGCACCGCATGACGCGCCGGGGTGGCTCGGTCAGTCGACACCCAACGCGGCAGGGAGATCCGCGTGATCGGCGACAACGTGCCGGGCCTCGACCGCGTCGCTGCCGTCCTCCGGTCGGCCGGGGTCGTCGAAGGCGCCCGTGTATCGGACCGAGGTGATACCGAGCGCGTTGGCGCCCGCCACGTCGGTCCGGCGGAGATCCCCGACGTGTGCCGCCCTGCTCGGGTCGATCCCGCCGAGGCCCGAAAGGGCGTGCTCGAAGATCACCGGATCAGGTTTGAAGGTTCCGACGTCGTCGCTGAAGGACCAGTGGTCGAAGTAGCCGAGCAGTCCGTGGCCGGCCAGGATTCGGCGCAGAGTGGTCGACGGGGCGAGCCCGACATCGCAGATGATCCCGATGCGCACGCCGGCGGACTTCAGCGTCTCGAGGGCTTCGCCGATGTTCGGCGTCGGTTCCGGGTCGTGCTCCGGGTCGGGATCGGTGATGATCGCCGTGAGCTCCGAGTGGACGCCCGCCGGTACACGAAGGTCCTGGTCGCGGAGAACCTGGTCGATGGCGTCGCTCGCCCGATACACCTCGTTTCGACGCCAGTGCGCGTCGAACTGGCGGGCTGCTTCTCGCAGGGACGCCTGGATCCGATCCGGGTCCGCCTGGAGACCGTGACGGGCGAGGGTGCGCAGCATCACGGTGAGGCGCGTCTCACCCTGCCGGGCGTACTCGGCGAGCATGAGGGTGTTCCAGTAGTCGAACGTGACGGCGTCGACAGCTCCCATGTCGAGCCGAGTCCTCCTCAGGATGCGTGCGCGCGGGTGACGCCGTCGACGACGGCCGCCTCGGCCACGGCGGTGGCGACGAGTTCGGACACGCGGGGGTCGAACACGGACGGAATCACGAAACCGGGTCTCAGTTCGTCCGGTTCGACCGCTGAGGCGATCGCCGCGGCGGCGGCGACCTTCATGTGCTCGGTGATCGTCGTGGCGCCTGCGTCGAGGGCACCGCGGAAGATCCCCGGGAACGCCAGCACGTTGTTGATCTGGTTCGGGTAGTCGCTCCGACCGGTGGCCATCACCGCGGCCAGACCGTCGGCGGCCTCCGGGCGGATCTCCGGGTTCGGGTTGGCCATCGCGAACACGATCGGATCCGTGGCCATGTTGCGCAGGTCGGCTGCGGTGATGAGGTCGGGCCCGCTGACGCCCACGAACACGTCGGCCCCGTGCATCACGTCGCTGATCGTGCCCATCTTGCGTGACCTGTTGGTGTTGGCGGCGAACCACTCCTTCGCCACGTTCAGGTCGCCGCGCCCTTCGTAGACGGCTCCGGTGCGGTCGCAACCGACGATCTCGCCGACGCCGGCGTTGATGAGGATCTTGCCGATCGCCACGCCTGCGGCGCCCATGCCGGCGATCACGACGGTGAGGTCCTCGATCTTCTTGCCGGTGAGCTTGAGCGAGTTCCACAGCGCCGCCAGGGTGACGACGGCGGTGCCGTGCTGGTCG